>JBDTAG010000325.1:0-3373 GCA_039924745.1 Rhodoferax sp. | reverse complement strand
TCTGCCCGGTGCGCAATTGCACCTGGCGGCAGAACGGCCCGGCGCCAACCTCAACGCGCTATTGGATGACCAACTGCGTGATCCGCTGTCGGGCAATGCAGTTCTGGGCGGCGTGGCCATCACCATGCAGGCGGCGTTGTAGTTGGTTTGAGCGGTTTGGCAAAGCTTTTTGTGCCGCTGCTGTCTTGCCTGTTTGCTCGCCATTAGTCCGAATGGCCGTTTGCGAACGCCACGGATGGTTACACGATAGTGGGCATCAGCGGTAACGTGAGCGGCAATTTCAACGGTGCTATCGACTCTCTGGTGGCAAACCCGGTTAGCCCTTTCCAAGACAACGGTTTTGGATATAACTACGACAACGTCTACTTTCCGTCTGCTGCTCCCCAGCTAAGCTTCAATGGCGTGTTGTTCGCCACAACCGGTGGCGAACAGTGGAATCTGTGGGGCACTTCGCCTACAGGCTACAGCTTGCATTCGTACACTGGAACGGGTGGTCAGGAGATCCAGGGAACCATTACATCCGCCGCCGCAAGAGCAAATCTGTCTGAATATTCCAATTGCTTTGACCAAATAGCTTGCCGTGGGCAAGCTATTTTCATTTGAGGGTTACCCCCATCAAAGGGCAGCAAGGGGTGCAGCGTCAATGTCCACTGGCGTAAGGCAACGCAAGCCACTACTGGCATTGCCTTCCTGGATCAACATAAAATCCTTAAGCGAAATCGGCCCCTAGCCCTCGTGGAATATGCGTATACCGCTATTTATTTGAGAGCAAACAAGCTAACTTTCAGACTAGCGTTTTGTTTTCGGGACACAGGGCCAGCCCAGCAAGGTAGGCGTCCAGGGCTTGGGCGCCTACCGCCTCCAAGTCAAACGACTCCGGATTCAGCAGCCAGTTGTGCATCAAACCGTCGATCAGCGCATGTAAACCAATCGCCGAGGTTTGCACGGACCGACCGGCGGCTAGCTGACCACAATCCAATGCCAGCGCCAAGGTGCGCTGCAGATCGCCAAGGCATTGGTCGCGTTCACTGATATGGCGCACTTTCAGTGCCTGCAGTTCGTCAACATATTCGACCTTGTGCGAGGCAATTTCAAACACCCGGCGGACTTGTTGGTCATGCACCGTCTGGTGAAAGGCAGTGGCGAGTTTGCCGCGCAAGTGCTGAAGCGGGTCAATGGCCTCTGCTTCCGGTTGGCTATTGAAGTTGGCCTCCATGGGTAGCGTTACCCGCTGTAGCATGGCATCAAACACGTCTGCCTTGTTCTGAAAATGCCAATAGATGGCGCCCCGCGTTAGCCCCGCCTCCAGCGCAATTTCCTGCAAGGATGTCCGCGATACGCCCCGGCGCTGGAACACGAGTTCCGCCGCATCCAAGATCTGGTCGCGGGTCACAAGGGCGTCTTCTTTAGTGCGTCTGGCCATTTTTTAAAACTTTACCTACCTGATACGCGGTGCATTCCAGCGTTGAGCAACATACATTCACTGACGTATGTATACTAATCCAAAATTTTCTGGATGCCAGTTTTTGTTGTAACCAACATGCTCTGGCCCAAAACCCCCGCTCACCACCTGGCGCATGCCAGATTCATCAAAGTCACAAGGGATTTTCCATGTCCAATTTGCGCGCCCCAAAAGAACCGTCGCCCCGTAGCTTCCATTTGCATCGTTACGCTTTGGCGTTGACCCCGCTGGCTATTTTGTTGGCCGCTTGCGGTGCCAAAGATGCCGCCACCGGAGCGGCTGGTGGCGGCGCAGGCGGTCCCCCGCCTGCGGTTGTGGGCGTGGTGACCATGGCCAATGAGGTCGTAGCATTGCAAACCGAGCTGCCAGGCCGTGTTAGCGCGGTACGCGTAGCCCAGGTCCGGGCTCGGGTCAATGGCGTGGTGCTCAAGCGCCTTTTCACAGAAGGTAGCGAAGTCAAAGCGGGCCAGACTCTGTACCAGATCGACGCCGCACCCTACCGCGCTGCTTTCGAGAGCGCCCAGGCCAACGCTGCCAAAGGCCAAGCAAATCTGGCACAAGCCTCTGCTCAGGTCGACCGCTACAAGCCACTGGTAGAAGCCAATGCGGTCAGCAAGCAGGAATACAACACGTACGTCACTGCGCAAAAACAAGCCGAGGCCGACGTAGCCGCTGCTAAAGCCGCCGTGCAAACTGCGCAGATCAGCCTGGACTATGCCAAGGTCGTTGCACCCATTTCTGGTCGCATTGGCCAATCGCTGGTAACCGAAGGCGCGCTGGTTAGCGCCACCGAGGCCACACAACTGGCCGTGATCCAGCAGACCAAGAACGTGTATGTCAACTTCACCCAGTCCACGACTGATGTGCTGCGTCTGCGCAAAGCCATTGCGGCCAAGCAATTGCGCGTTGCAGGCGACGGCTCGGTCCCCGTACACGTAGTTCTTGAAGACGGCAGTGAGCTGCCGCGCACCGGTAAGCTGCTGTTCACCGATTTGACGGTAGACCCCACCTCGGGCCAGATCACGCTGCGTGCCGAAGTGCCAAACCCTGACGGCCTGTTGCTGCCTGGCCAGTACGTGCGCGTGCGGCTGTCGCAAGCGGAGGTCCCAGCCGGTATGCTGCTGCCCCAGCAAGCGGTTACCCGAACCAACCAAGGCGACACCGTGCTGGTGATCGGCCCAGACAACAAACCCATGCCACGTCCCGTGAAGATTGGCGGCGCACAAGGCAACAAATGGCTGGTGCTGGATGGACTCAAGCCTGGCGAACAGGTCATTGTGGACGGTTTCCAGAAGATGATGGTGCCTGGTGCACCGGTCAAGCCTGTGCCATGGACACCCGGCGCGTCTGCTCCGGCAGCCGCTCCATCGGCCGCGGCCAGCAAGTAAGGGGCACGGCACATGGCCCAGTTTTTTATCAACCGCCCCATCTTTGCATGGGTGATCGCGCTGTTTATTTTGGTCATGGGTGGCGTGGCGATCACGCAATTGCCCATTGCCCAGTACCCGCCCGTAGCGCCGCCAACCATCGTCATTTCGGCCGGCTACCCCGGCGCATCAGCACAGATTCTGGAAGACAGCGTGCTCTCCGTCATCGAGCGCGAAATGAATGGCTCGCCCGGCATGATCTACATGGAGTCCGTAGCCCAGGCCAACGGTACTGGCACCATTTCGGTCAGCTTTGAGCCTGGAACCAACCCCGATCTGGCCCAGGTGGATGTGCAAAACCGCTTGTCGCGTGCCTCGCCACGCCTGCCCGCAGCGGTCAACCAGCAGGGTGTACGGGTAGACAAAGCCCGCGCCAACTTCTTGCTGTTCACCATGCTGTCCAGCGACAACCCGGACGTCGACATCGTTGCGCTGGGCGACTACGCGTCGCGCAACGTGTTGCCTGAAATCCAACGCCTGCCCG
>JBDTAG010000324.1:0-7749 GCA_039924745.1 Rhodoferax sp. | reverse complement strand
CGCCACCCGCGCGGCACGCGTTCGCTGTCTAGCCACTTGAAAAGCCGCCTGCACATTGACGGCATCAAAGCTGGCATCCTGTACGAGAAGGTGTCGAAAGAAGCCATGGCGGACCCCATTCAATTGGCAGCAGCCATCAAGGCCGTACCGATCACGTTGACTGCAGCACGTCCACTGGACGAAGCCATCAGCACCGCCGGTGGCGTGCTGTTTGAGGCGATGACCCCGGCGCTGATGTTGGAGTCCATGCCAGGCGTGTTTTGCGCTGGTGAAATGCTGGACTGGGAAGCGCCGACTGGCGGCTATTTGCTGCAGGCCTGCTTCGCCAGCGGTGCACGTGCAGGGCAGGGCGCGCTGCAGTTCGTTCAAGGGAAATAGGGCGCTAGCCCTCGTCAATGCTGATCCTATCGCTATCATTTGTATAGCGATGGTCAGCAATCACGTTCTAGGGGTTTGCTTTGCCATGCGCAATGGCATGGCAAGAAATAAGGTTGACGAGCCTGACCCCGGCACTGGCTCCACAGTTAGGGCTGCTTGGTTCCCCACCTGACCCGGTTGGCCGCTTCACCATGCGGGAAGGCCCGTCAGCCTCAATTGTAGCCGCATGAATAGACCTTCTTGCATCACAAGGACACAGGTCTAAAGCGGAGTCGGCGATGTGGGGCTGGCTTTGCCCGACGAGAAGCGAAAACCGTTGCGCCCGGCGTCTTTGGCGTCGAACATGGCGCGGTCTGCGCGGGCCATCAGCTCGGCTGCCGTGCGTCCATCGTCTGGGTACAGGCTGATGCCAATGCTGAAGCCGATCTGCAATTCGTGCCCGCGGTGCAAGATGGGGGAACGCACACTTTCCAGCAATTTCTCAGCAATATTGGCCACGTCCTCGCGTTGTGAGGGGTTGTCTAACAACACAACAAATTCATCTCCGCCCATGCGGGCAATGGCGTCGACCTGGCGGGTGGTGGCTACCAGGCGTAGCGCCACAATCTTGAGCAGCGCGTCGCCTCCATCGTGGCCCCAGCGGTCGTTGATGCTTTTGAAGTTGTCTACATCGATAAAAAGAAGCGCAAAGCGTTCACCGTTTCGTTGGGAACGCAATAAAGCTTGCTCCAACCTCTCCTGAAATGCGCGCCGGTTGGGCAGGCCGGTCAGCACATCGTGCCGGGCCATGTGTTCAAGCTCTTCTCGGTTCTCCTGCAAATCTTGCATTTGCTGGCGGATTTCGCTTTGCATTTGTTGGAAGCTACGTGCCAATCCGCCGATCTCATCCTGTCGATGGGTAGCGAGGTCTTGTATGGTGGATGACTGGTGGTCCTTGGCAAAACCCTGCACGGCAGCCCCCATGGCATTGATGGGGCGGGTGACGACGCGTGCCACCAATGCAGCCAGGAGCACGCCAACGAAACACAGACCAGTGACCAATTGCAACACCACCAAGCCCAGCCGGTTGGACTGTGCCAATACATTGGCCAGCGGTTGTGCCAAGCCAATGATGAAGCTGTCTTCGTCGCTGCTGATCCGCACTGCCCGCCCAATAAAAGACGCAACGATAGGCGCCACAGCGTATCGACCGTCATTGGCCTCGACCATGACTTCCGTGGCCTTTCCGTCCACAAGATCGCGCGTGGCTGCAAACTCGTCTTGCACCAACACGCGCCGCCCCTTGTCAAAGCCAAAAGTCTTTGTGGGGTCGGGGTGAATCAAGAAATCCCCTTTGCCGTTGCTTAAGAAGAGCTGGTAATCTTTGGGCAAGTCGGCAGCAAGCGTTGCAAAAACACTGTTGAGGTCAACATTGATGACAACTGCGCCCACCGCATGTTCCGCTGCATCAACCACCGGCATCGCCAATATGACCGAAGGTTGATCCAGACCAGCATGTGCACCGCGTTCGTGGTTGATGACGATGCGTGACAAATAGGTGGAGCCGGCCGGCAGCTTTAAGGCCCCTGACACGTAGGAGAAGTGGCCTTTTTCTTGCAGGTCATCCCCCTGCACACGCAAAATGCGGTCGCCCGCTCGGTCTACCCGCACGCGCTCGGCGCCGCTATCGCCGGCCGCGATTAACCGAATTTGAAAGTAAGCCGGGTTGGCGCGCATCATGGCTTCGAAGATGGCGGCCAGTTGGTCATCTTGTTCAGTTACGGCAGAGCCTATCGCAGCCAGAGCTGCCGGATGGCTGCTAAGCACTAACAGGTTGCGAGAAATCTCTTCACGGTTGAGTATCACGCGCCGCGCGAGGACATTGGTCGTCGTGAGTAGCTCGGCCTTGGCAGACCGCACCAGCAGGTCGCGGCTGGCTTGGTAGGCGTAAAAGCCGGTTATGCCAGCCGCCAATATGCTGACGCCCGCCAGCAGCAGCCCCAGTTTGAATGCGATGCCAAATTTCACGGTGCCAAAACCTTGCTGGCTCTGTCGCCAGCAAATATACGGTCCCACAATGCGCTGCGTCGGTCGACGTCTTCCACCGGCTCCAGCCAAACCATATGGTCCTGTGGGCGCATGTAAGGTGATTCAGACGTGGTGTTTGACAGCCCTTGACGCGATAACAGCGCTTCGCCGGCCTGGGGTTCCAGTAGAAAATTGATCCAGTCTTCTGCTAGTTTGGTGTTGGTGGCTCCACGCGTAATAGCCCAACAATCCAGCCAAGCCAATGCGCCTTCTTTGGGCAGTACGTAGCCGACATCCGCACCAGCGCTTTTGAGCAATTGCAGTTGTTGCGAGCCATAGTTGGCAAACATCAAGGCCGTGTGGCCTTTTTTGAACATATCCACCGATTCATCGGGTTGGCTATAGAACCCTTGGGCATTGCGCCGCAACGCGATCAATTGGTCAACCGCTGCTGACCATTCAGAACTACTGATTTGATACGGCGTTTTGTCACCCAGGGCTTGGGCCGCAAGCGAAAAATTGTGTGATCCGCCGTTGTACAGCAGAACCTTGCCATGGTACGCAGGGTCCCAAAGCGCGTGGATGGAATCAGGGGGATGTTTGAACTGCTGGCGGTCGAAAATCAGACCCATCTCTGCATAGGTGTAGGGGATCGCAAACACTTTGCCCGAGTGCACCAGACCAGGTATGCCCTTGAGGTTCCTGAACCGTGGCAACTGTTTCATGGTGTTGGGAATGTGGTCCGTGCTGACCGCGACCACCAGGCCCGACTGGATATAGCGTTGCAATTCGGCCGTGTTGACCGCAAAAACATCAAAATCAGTGGCCTGGTTTTTATTCAACTTTTGCCACATCACCTCATCTGTGTCGATGTAGGTTACCTCGACCTTGCTGCCGGTTCGCTGTTCGAAGGCTTTGACCAAATCGGGGTCGGCGTAACCAGGCCATGTCAACACCCGCAGTATGTCTTGCGCATGGGCACCTAGTGCTGCGCAGAGGGCAAAGACTCCTATCAGGCTGCGGAAGGTACTTACGCAGCGTGCGGGGCGGATAGTCATGTCGGTCAGTTCGGCATGAAGTGAATGTGCTTTCAGTCTATAACAGGATCAGCCCTGCGTGCCAACAATGGTCAAAAGATTGATACGCCTTGCCAATTAGAATCACAGAATGTCCTATCTCGTGCTCGCCCGCAAGTACCGCTCCCGCAATTTCTCTGAAATGGTGGGGCAGGACCACGTGGTGCAAGCCCTGACCAATGCGCTGACCACCCAGCGCCTGCACCATGCCTACCTGTTCACCGGTACGCGAGGGGTTGGCAAGACCACGGTGTCGCGTATCTTGGCCAAGTCGCTGAACTGCCAAGGGCCGGACGGAAATGGCGGCATCACAGCCACCCCTTGTGGCGTATGCCAAGCTTGCACTGATATTGATAGCGGTCGCTTTGTCGACTACACCGAGTTGGACGCCGCCAGCAACCGTGGTGTGGACGAAGTGCAGGCGCTGCTGGAGCAGGCGGTTTACAAGCCGGTGCAAGGGCGCTTCAAGGTCTTCATGATCGACGAGGTGCACATGCTGACCAACACCGCGTTCAACGCGATGTTGAAGACTCTGGAAGAGCCGCCCGATTATTTGAAATTTGTGCTTGCCACGACCGATCCGCAAAAGGTGCCGGTCACCGTGTTATCGCGCTGTCTGCAGTTCAACCTGCGGCCCATGGCGCCCGAAACCATTCGTGAGCATTTGACCTATGTGTTGGGCCAGGAAAACGTGCCCTCCGATCCTCAGGCGCTGCGCCTGCTGGCCCGTGCGGCGCGTGGGTCCATGCGCGATGCTCTGTCGCTCGCTGATCAGGCCATTGCCTTCGGCTCCGGTCAATTGCAAGAGGCCACCGTGCGCCAGATGCTGGGCAGCGTGGATCGCTCCTATGTTTTTCGCCTGATCGAAGCCCTGGCTATTGGCGACGGTAAGACAGTCGTCGAGACGTCGGAGACTTTGCGTCTGAACGGTCTGAGCGCTGCGTCCACATTGGAAGAAATGTCGACGGTGTTGCAACGCATGGCCGTGCTGCAAGCCACGGGCGGCACTGCAACCGATAACGACAGCGACCCCGAAGCACAAGACACCGCCCGCCTGGCTGCAATGATGCCGGTGGACGAGACCCAGTTGTTGTACAGCATCTGCCTGCATGGCCGTGCTGACCTGGGGCTGGCGCCCGACGAATATGCGGCGCTGACTATGGTGTTGCTGCGCCTCTTGGCGTTCAAACCGCAAGGCGCTCAGCCATTGGCTGAAAAAAAAACTCTAAATAAGCCTGCGCCACTTGCGCCACCTGCGGCGGCTCCCGCTAAACCCCCGGTCCGAACGCCAGTTCAGGTTCCAACGGTTGCCCCGCGCCCCGCGCCACCCAAGGCCGCCGTTCAGCCTTGGGATGATGAGCCCCTGCTGCCAGCCGATCCGTCGGTGAGCCAGACGGTCCCAGAGGCTCCTCACAGCGCGCCGCCTGGTCAAGTATTGCCGGTGCGAGAAAGCGCCAGGCCGGTCACCCATTCGGATGCAGACGATGACGGCAGACCGTATTCTCCAGATGACTATGTGCCAAATGGGCCTCTAGCCCTCGTGGAATCAGCGCAGGTAGCTACAAAAATAGTAGCAGTTCCGGTTCGGACGCAGACCGAATCGCGGTCTGATGTCACCGCACAGCAGGCCCCCCATGCGCTGGTGCCTACCGAGGAAGGTGATTTTTGGTACACCACGGTGCAGCAGTTGATCAAGGCGGAAGCGATTAACGCCATGGTGCGAGAGCTTGCGTTGCAATCCCAACTGGTGGCGCGCGACACTGACCAGTGGATATTGCGTGTGGAGCGAGAATCACTGAACCAGAGCGGCACCCGCGACCGGCTGACGGCGGCGCTGAACGCGGCGGGGCACGATGTGAAGCTGGCCGTAGAAATTGGTCGCGTCAACGATTGCCCGGCGCGGCGCAACACTGCAGCGTCGGCAGAGAAGATGCTGGCGGCCGAAAAGATTATTTTTGACAATCCATTCGTCCAGGAGATGATGCGAGACTTTGGCGCGAAAATCGTGCCTGGTTCCATCAAGCCCCTCTGACGGCACTAAACCGTGCAGTTGTTTACGCTCAGCTATTTAGTTACCCAAAACCACAAGGAAAACCATGTTCAACAAAGGACAACTC
Organism: Rhodoferax sp.; assembly: GCA_039924745.1. Lineage (GTDB taxonomy): Bacteria > Pseudomonadota > Gammaproteobacteria > Burkholderiales > Burkholderiaceae_C > Allorhodoferax. The sequence goes on along the minus strand of JBDTAG010000324.1, from coordinate 2,171 downwards.
GCCGGCCTGATGAAGCAAGCCCAGGCGATGCAAGACAACATGAAGAAAGCCCAGGACGAACTGGGCAATATTGAAGTGACCGGCGAGTCGGGCTCGGGTTTGGTCAAGGTCACCATGACCTGCAAGCATGATGTCAAACGCGTCACCATTGACCCCAGCTTGCTGGCGGATGACAAAGACATGCTCGAAGACCTGGTAGCCGCAGCCTTCAACGCCGCGGTGCGCAAGGCGGAAGAGTTGTCGTCAGAAAAGATGGGCAAGCTGGCCGGTGGCATGCCTGCTTTGCCGGGCGGCATGAAATTTCCGTTCTGAGATAGTGCGGGACTGTTCGATAGCCGATGTCTGACACCAATTCACTGGACGTACTGATCCAGGCGCTCAAGCGTCTGCCAGGCGTCGGTATCAAGTCGGCCCAGCGGATGGCGTTTCACCTGTTGCAGCATGACCGTGGCGGAGCGCAGGCCTTGGCCAGGGCTTTGGAACAGGCGGTGGTGGGTGTCAGGCATTGCGAGCGCTGCCACACGTTTACCGAGGGTGCGGTGTGCGCCACCTGTCTGGACCCACGGCGAGATCGCAGCAAACTGTGTGTGGTAGAAACTCCGGCTGATCAGTCTGCGCTGGAACGCACCGGCGCCTACAAGGGTTTGTACTTTGTGCTGATGGGCAAGCTCAGCCCCTTGGATGGCATTGGTCCGCACGACATTGGATTGAAGAAGTTGTTTGACCGCGCGCTGGACGGCGAGGTGCAGGAGCTCATCTTGGCCACCAATTTCACCGCCGAAGGTGAGGCCACAGCCCACGTTATCAGTGAGGCGCTAAAAGCCCGTGGCTTGGGTGTGACACGCCTGGCCCGAGGTGTACCGGCCGGTAGTGAACTCGAATATGTTGACTTGGGCACCATTGCGCACGCTTTGGTGGACCGCAGATAGGCTTACAAATTTTCTTTATGCAATACGTACATTTCACGCTGGCTTACTGGTGTTTGCTCGTCGCCGCATTGCTGCCAATAGCCTGCGCCGGTATTGCAAAAGCTGGCATGTTCGGCAAACCCAGGCGAGAAGGTGGATTCGACAATGAGAACCCCCGCGTTTGGCTAGCCCGTCAAAAAGACTGGCGGGCCCGTGCCAATGCTGCGCAGGCCAATAGTTTTGAAGCGCTACCGCTGTTTATGGCGGCGGTCATCATTGCCCACCAACTGGGCGCGCACCAGGGACGGCTGGACATATTGGCGTTTCTGTTTGTCGTGCTGCGCATTTTGTACATCATGATGTACGTCGCCGGCATTGCGAAGGTGCGAAGCGCCGTTTGGGTGGCCGCGTTGGTCGTCAACATCGCCATCCTGTTTATTGGCTACCGCTAAACCAATCTATTTAACGCTTGGCCCTGCGCACGGGGGCTTTGTGGCTGCTTGTTGCTGTACGACGGGGGGCTGCAGCCTTGTGCGCAGTGTTGGTGTGCCTGCCACCCGTGCGCCGAGCTTGCGACAAGGGTAAGAAAACCACCACTTGCTGACCAAGCTTGAAGCCAGCTGACATGGAGACCTTGTTCCACTGGGAAACTTGGGCTGTGCTCACATGGTACTTGCGCGCAATACTGGCAACCGTTTCCCCCTTGCTTGCCCGCACCGTGCTACGTTTGAGTACAACCTCAGGCGCCACTGAAAGCTGGCCATTGTCAGCATCCTTGCTGGTCACATCCTGTTTAACAGCGTCCGTACGCGGCACGAGCAATGAAGAACCTGCCTTGATGACTACCCTGGGAGGTATGGCGTTGACGGAGCGGAAATCCGCCTCGCTCATACCCACCCGCCGGGCTGCATCCGCTGTGCGCATGGTTGTCGGTGCAATCCACACGGTCCAACTGGCAAGGCGGCCGCCGGCGTAAGATTCCAGATTGCTTTGAAACACTTCAGCGTTGTCCCACGGAAGCAAGACTTGGGGCGTACCCGCAACCATGATCACAGGGCGGTTGATGGAGGGGTTCAATGCTTTAAAGTCTTCGAGCGGCACCTCAGCAAGTTTCGCGGCCAGTGCCACGTCAATGTCGCGGCGTATGGTGACGGACTGGAAATACGGGTGGTTTTCGATCAGTGGCAGCTTGGAGTTGAAGGCAGTTGGGTCCGAGACGATGTTTTTGACGGCCTGTAATTTGGGAACATAGAGGCGGGTTTC
>JBDTAG010000323.1:0-3404 GCA_039924745.1 Rhodoferax sp. | reverse complement strand
CTGCAGCTCACTCGGCCCAGTTTCACACTGAATGTCAACCTCGACCTACCGGGCCACGGCATCACTGCCGTGTTCGGCGCATCGGGCTCGGGCAAGACCACCCTTTTGCGCTGCGTCGCAGGGCTGGAGCGCACGCCGGGCGCGTTGGTATCTATTGCAGGTGAAGTCTGGCAAGACGATGCCGACACCATTTACCTACCCACTTGGCAGCGCCCACTGGGCTATGTATTCCAAGACGCCAGCCTGTTTGCGCACCTGAATGTGCGCAAGAATTTGCAGTTTGGTTTGAAGCGATCACAAGCGCCATCCAACCCGGCTGCACTTGAATCAGCCATTGACCTGCTGGGCATAGCCAACCTGCTGGACCGCAACACCGTTCAGCTGTCGGGTGGCGAGCGCCAGCGCGTAGCCATCGCCCGCGCACTGGCCACGCAGCCTCGCCTGCTGCTGCTGGACGAACCTCTGGCGTCGCTGGACGCGGCGCGCCGCCAAGACATCTTGCCGTGGCTGGAACGCCTGCGTGATGAGCTAAAAATCCCCATGCTCTACGTCACCCATTCATCCGACGAAGTGGCTCGGCTGGCCGACACGTTGGTGGTGCTGGACGCCGGTCAGGTCAAGGCCTGCGGCCCCGTATCCCAAGTGCTGGCGGCCGCCGACGCCAGCCGCGTGTTGGGCGATGACGCTGGCGCACTGCTGGATGCCACGGTTGCCGAGCGCGATGCACGTTGGCAGCTGACCCGCTTGGAGTTTGATGGCGGCAGTCTGTGGTTACGGGACACCGGCGTGGCGCTGGGGCAGCGCGTGCGGGTGCGCGTGTTGGCACGCGATGTCAGCATAGCCACCCTTGTGCCGCAACAAACCAGTATCCAAAACCTGCTGCCATGTGTAGTGCAAGCCGTCACCGAAGACACCCACCCATCGCAGGCCTTGGTCCGCATGGCCTGTGGCAACAGCGTGGTGTTGGCGCGCATCACTGCGCGGGCGGTGGACGCCTTGCAACTGACACCCGGCATGGCCGTGTGGGCGCAGGTGAAGGCGGCTGCGTTGGTTGAGTAGTGCTACATATTTAGTAGCTATAAGACTATATTCCACGAGGGCTAGAGGCCAATTTTTCTTAAAGAATTTGCTGTATGTGCAATACTTGAAGCTGTCGCCAACCCATAATCTTTGAGGTGTTCATGCGTTTCTGGCTTTCCATCGGTCTCTTGGTAGGCACTACCCTGGCATCCAACTTGGTCCAGGCGCAAGCAGTGACAAGCCTCACACACCCGCGCATCCTGGTTGAACTGGGCGCTGCCAGCACACAGCCCACCAGCGGCCGTTTGCTGGTATTTGCGACAGCGGCCAAAGATGCCGTCGTAGACACAGTCGATGCGGACCCCTTCCGTGCCACCCAAACCACGGTAGCTGCCCAAGAGGTCTCGCATTGGGAACCGGGGCAATCGGTCTCGATGGATGCAGATGGCCTTGCCTTTCCGGCGGGGTACTCGCAGCTACCGCCCGGCGACTACTATGTGCAAGCGGTTCTGGATGTGGACCACAACTACAACTACAGCGGCCGCGGCCCGGGCGACTTTGTCAGCGATGTGGTGAAGCTGCACCTGCCGTTTGCAGGACAACCCAGGCTGACCTTGTCGAAGCTGCTGCCAGCACAAGACCCTTGGCAGGTGCCAGAATCTGCTCCCACCGCAGAACGCGAGGCCATGCAAGCCGCGCGCATCCATGCCCATGCAATTGCTTTTAACAGCCCGTCGCTCAGCGCATTTTGGGGGCGGCCCATTGGCATGCAAGCCTGGGTTCTGACCCCACCGGACTACGACGCCAACGCTACGGCCCACTACCCCACCGTTTACTTCACCCATGGTTTTGGCGGCACCAGGGACCGCATGGTCGGTCAGCTCAGCGGCGTCTACGGCGCCATGGCTGCGGGCCAGATGCCGCCCATGCTGTGGGTGTTTTTGGACGAATCCAGCCCCACCGGCACGCACGAGTTTGCTGATTCGGTGAACAACGGACCCTGGGGCCAGGCGCTGACCCAAGAACTGATCCCCCATCTGGAATCGCAATACCGCATGGATGGCAAACCCAGCGGGCGCTTTCTGCAAGGGCATTCGTCTGGCGGCTGGGCCACGCTGTGGTTACAAACCCGATACCCTAAATTGTTTGGCGGTACATGGTCCACTTCGCCAGACCCCTCTGACTTCCATGATTTCACCGGTGTTGACCTGTATGCACCCCAGGCCAATGCGTATGTGAAACCCGATGGCTCACCCTACCCATTGGTCCGTGACCACGGCAAAGTGATAGGCACCTTCGAGCAGTTTGCCAAACTGGAGAGGGTACTGGGCAACTACGGAGGCCAGCTTGCATCGTTTGATTGGGTGTTTTCCCCACGCGGCCCCAACGGCGCGCCGATGCCCATGTTTGACCGCGACACTGGGGCGGTGAACCCCGAGGTCGTGGCCTATTGGCGCGAGCACTACGACATTGGGTACCAGGTTCAGACCCATTGGAAGAATGTGAGGCCCGACCTGGATGGAAAAGTACACCTCGTGGTGGGCACGGCCGATACCTTCTACCTGGACGGCGCAGCCATGCGCCTGAAAGACGTATTCGAACGCCTAGGCGCCAAGGCTGATTTCCGCTTCCTCAAAGACCGCACCCACTTCGATATTTACACCGAAGGCCACGACAGGCACGCCCTGTTGAAGACGATCGCCTGGGAGATGTATGCCATCGCCCGCCCATATTCCAAGCTTAGACGCGATGTGTTCTAGTCGGAGAAAGAACATACCGCTATTTATTGGCGGCGACATCTGCATAGTCCACGAGTCCTAGTGGCCACTTCATTAGATTTTTTGTGCCCAAAATTGGTACATTCCCGAAAATACTTTCGGATTTTCGGTTTCAAACACATGCCAGTTGTCAAGATTTGTCGCCGATGGATCAGCAGCAAACTGCTTCAGGTATTGATCAAGGATTTCCGCTTCCAGCGTAAAGCCCAAGAAAGTTAAACCTAAGCCATCCATGGCATCTTTCAGCGCAGGTATGGTGAAACGATGCTCCTGGACATGAAAGAGCAAGTCCCGACATTCACTCATACCGTAGAAGTCTCTGAAAGACAGCACCTCGCTGAACGCAATCTGGTTCGACATCAGATCCTGTCGACATTGGCGAATGTCCGACCCCGTGGCGGTGTAGCCCTTACTGTGGATGTAGTTTCGGGCTTCGACAACATTTGTTCGTGCCATCTCACTGTAGAAACCCAGCCGCATGAGGCCTCCGGGTCGCAGCAAGTTCAGCAGCACGCGCCAACCGGCCAAAGGCTCAGCAAGGTGATGTAAGACACCCACCGATTCAATGATGTCAAAAGTTTTTCCTATCGAACCTAACTCCAAAAT
>JBDTAG010000322.1:0-4941 GCA_039924745.1 Rhodoferax sp. | reverse complement strand
CCCAGCGCTACCTGGATGGCGCAATCACCCGCGAGGCTGCCATTGCCTTGCTGATGAAGTACACCCTGCAAGAAGAGGCCCGCGCCACCCAACGCATCCGCTTCATCGAGGTCAACCGCTCCTATGTCATCAACTACAACCTGGGGCAAGACGTGGTCAAGGACTACGTGGAGCGTCGCGCCGGTAGCGGTGGACAGGCGGCGTTGTGGAAGGTCTTTACCGATCTGCTGATGGCGCCACGCAGTGCGTCGATGATGCGGTAAGTTGCGGGGTCGGGTTTTGCCCGTCAGCGGCAGCTTTATTCAAACCTTCTGACCGTAGTAAAGTGTTCGAGCGGTGCACACTTTTGGCACCAACTGAGGCCATAAGCGACCACTTTACGTTACAGTGGCGCAAACTCCTCTCTCATCCACGATGCGGATATCCGAGTCTCTGTCAGTTCGATTGCACAAGCTGTGGCTACGGCTACATTCGCTGCGCGTGGCAATAGCGTTGACGGTGGTGGTGGGCGTGATGTTGGCCTCTTTCTTGTCGTATGTGGAGCAAACCTCTGACCTGCGCGAGCAGCATATTGCGCAGATCCACACCGAGATGGACCACTTGGGCGCCTTGACTGCGCTGGCTCTGCGCGAACCCCTGTGGCAGTTTGAAGCGGAGCAGGCCAACTCCATCATGGAGGCCGCGTTTGTGAACCAGGATGTGGTGTCCATCTCCATTTGGGACGACAAGGGCACACCGTTTGCATCCCGCTCCCGCCCTGCCGAAGACCCCAAACTGGTCGACTCCACTACGCACGTGGTGGAGCGCAATAAAACCATGGTGGGCAAGCTGACAATACAGATGTCCACCGCCGGTTATCTGCGCAAGGTCAACGAGGTGCGCTTGCAGTACCTCAAGCACGGAGCACAAATATCGATTGGTGCTCTGATGGTCATTTTGCTGTTGATGCATTGGCGTTTGGTGCGGCCCTTGGAAGAGCTGGTCAGGGCTTCTGGCCGCATTGAAAAGGGTCAGTTGGATGTGCCGATTCGGCATGTGTTCCGCGACGAGGTGGGTGCGCTGGCCGACAGTCTGGAGGCCACCCGTCTTGCGCTGCTGCACCTGATCGCCCAACTGGAAAGTCGTAACCTGGAGCTGACCGATGCCAACGAGCATTTGGAGCAGCGGGTGGCCGAGCGCACCGAGTCATTGGAAAAAACCCTGCTAACGCTTGAGCGGGCGCAAGAAGAGATTATTCAGACCGAGAAGCTGGCGTCATTGGGACGCGTAGTGGCCGGTGTAGCGCATGAACTCAATACGCCCATTGGCAATGCGCTGACGGTGGCGTCGACCATACAGTCTGAATTGTTGGACATGAAAGCTGAACTGGCCGGTGGCTCCATGCGCCGCTCCACACTGAGCCAGTTCATTGAGCGGGCCGACGAGGGCCTGGCACTTTCATTGAGTAATCTTCTGCGTGCCGCGCATTTGATATCAGACTTCAAGCAAGTGTCGGTAGACCAGACTAGCGACCAGCGACGCAAGTTTGACCTAGCCGAGGTGACCACTGAAATACTGAACATGTTGCAGCCGACATTGCGTAAGTCGGGCTGCGAGGTCGAGAAATCATTGTGCACGGGGTTGATCTGCGACAGTTTTCCGGGCCGCTATGGCCAGGTGCTGACTAACCTGGTGGTGAATGCCACCATCCATGCGTTTGATGTGGGCGCCACCGGTCGTATATCGATCTCCGTGGGTGCTGCGGACGCAGATACCGTGGAGCTGGTGGTGGCAGACAACGGTGTGGGCATGGATGATTCGGTGCGTGCCCGCATTTTTGATCCCTTCTTCACCACCAAGATGGGGCGTGGCGGCACGGGGCTGGGCATGAATATTGTTCATGGCATTGTGACCCGCATTCTGGGTGGGCAGATCACGGTGGCCAGTGTTCCGGGTGAAGGCAGTCGCATTCGGGTGCTATTCCCGCGCGTTGTTGGCGGTATTGTTTAGCGCGCTTTAGATCGCCAGCGGGTCTACGTCAATCGCCCAACGGATCAGGCCTTTGCCGTCTGGCCCTTGGCGCGTGGCGTGCAGCACAGCTTGCCAGGCTGTCAAAAATTGTTGTAGTGCTGCGCGCGATGGGCTTTCTACCAGCATCTGCGCACGCTCGATATTGGCCACGCGTTGAATACTCATGGGCACCGCCGGGTATAGGGTGATCTGGTCTAGCACCGGTGCCCAACCTTCCCACTGCGCCATGTCGCCGCGCGCCGTAGTACTGGCTGCGTTTAAAAAAGCTTGGGCTATCTCTTGCGTGCGTGCTTCGGCGCGCACCAGGGCTTGTGCCGTGAAAGGCGGCAGACCCGCTTGTTCGCGCTCACGCAACTGTGTTGCGGCAAAGCTTGGGTAGTCGTGCCTTTTGAGCGCCGCGTACAAAGGGTGCGCGGGCTGAAAAGTCTGTATCCACACCTCGCTGCGTTCACCCAGGCTGGCATCGCGACCGGCACGACCTGCGGCTTGCATCAGCAAGCTGAACAAGCGCTCCGGCGCTCGGAAGTCGCTGGAGAACAGCGCGCCATCGGGGTTAACTGCCGCCACCAGTGTGATGCGCCGAAAGTCATGGCCCTTGGCGATCATTTGCGTGCCGACCAATACATCCACATCACCGGCATGCACGGCGGCCAATTGGCTTTGTAGCTCGCCCTTGAGGCGCGTGGTGTCAGCGTCGATGCGGGCCACGCGCACTGGCTCGCCTTCTGGGAACTGTTCACTGACGGTATTGGGGCGGCGCACATCGGCCAATAGTTCGGCAAGATGTTCTTCCAACCGCTCGGTGCCGCGGCCCAGTGGCGCGATGTCGGGGTTACCGCAGGTGGGGCAGGCGCGGGGCACGCGCTCGGTAAAGCCACAGTGGTGGCAGCGCAGCGTGCGGTCTATCTTGTGGAAGACGCGGAAAGCGCTGCAGTGCGGGCATTCGCTCTTCCAGCCGCAGTCGGTGCAGTGCAGCACGGGTGCATAACCGCGGCGGTTCAAGAACACCATGCTTTGCTCGCCACGCGCGATGCGTTCCTTGATCGCTTCCAAGAGCGGGATGGAGAAAACGGCATTGCGCGGCTGGTGGTTCATGTCTACCCGGCGAACCAGAGGCAAGCCTTCGGGCGTGGCGGCGGTGGCGCGCATCGCCTGTTGTGCACTCGGGTTTGCGCCGCCCACCTTTGCAGCCTGCGCACCGATGCGGCTGGGCATGTGCAGCCGCAGATAGCGCCCACCTTCGGCGGCCGGGCGGCTGTGGTGCCAGCTCTCCAACGACGGTGTGGCCGAGCCCAAGAGTACTTTGGCACCGTCCAATCGCCCGCGATAAACCGCCAGATCACGCGCTGAATAGCGTGCACCCTCGCTGCTCTTGTAACTAGGGTCGTGTTCTTCGTCGACGATGATCAGGCGCAGATGCGGCATGGATGCAAACACCGCCATGCGCGTACCCAGCACAATACGCGCCTGGCCACTGTGGGCCGCCAACCAGCTTTTGAGCCGCTGCGGGTTGGTCATGCCGCTGTGCAAGGACACCACAGCATCGTCGCCATACAGCGGCGCAAAGCGCGCCTTGAAGCGCGCCTCTAGCTGCGGCGTCAGGTTGATCTCGGGGACCATGACCAAAGCTTGAGATGGCGTGTCGCTGGCCAGCAGCGTCTGTACGCTGTGCAAATAAACCTCGGTTTTTCCGCTGCCGGTGGCGCCAAACAGCAAAAAGGGGCCAACCTGGGATTGGATCTGCTCCACGACCACCGCTTGTTCAGGGCTGAGTTCGGGCAAAAGCTCGGCCGGTGTTGGCGTTCCGCCATCGGCGTCAGGTTGGGTGGCCTTTGGTTTTTTGCGCGCTAAACGCCGTTGCACTTGCTGGGGCGACAACTCCCGCAACTGTGGCGGTAGGGCGGCCAAGGCCACTTCACCGAGAGAGCGCTGGTAATACTGTGCCGCAAATGTAAGCAGTTGTTGCCAGCTTTTGCCGAGGGGCTCAATACCCTCCAAAGCCCCGACGATTGCACGTATTTTGCCGGGATCGACTTCGCCGGTGGCCTGCGCGGTGTCCGCGTCCCACACCACGCCCAGTGTTTCGCGCTGACCCAGCGGAAGCCGCACCAATGTTCCGGGTGCTAGTAGAGACTCACTTCGGTAGCTTAGTACCGACCCCAGCGCAGCATGGGCGGGAGTTTGAACGAGTACACAAAGCCAGTGGGTCATGGGGTGGAGAAGAGGGCTGGAAAGTGCCAAAGTGGTCAAAGGGGCACTTGAACCGATTTATTGATGTGAACTTGTGAAATACGACCTAAGTACTTGATTTGTAAAGACTTTACATGAAACCCCATGTTTCTGTGGATAACTTTGTTGATATCTTGCCTTGGGCGCCTGCCAAGCCTTGAAAATCAAGGCTCTGGCTGGAATGCCCGGAAAAAAAGCAAAGTTCAAATTCGTTATGAATCAACAACTTACGAGCGCTATTGCTTTCATAGCGCTTGGCGAGCAAATCGGGGATTGCCCCAATAGGCTCACACAGTTTTTGTGAATAAGTGCTGCGCGTTGCCTTGGATTGGGGTCAAAACAGTGGTAAGAAATTTATCCCCGCAATGCACGGGAATGCTGATGCACGGCGTTCACCAGCGCCGCCACGTTTTCGGGGGGTGTGTACTGACTTATGCCATGGCCCAAGTTGAAGATATGCGTAGGGCCCGTGCCGGCGCCTTGGTATGGCGTGCCAAAACTGTCCAACACACGCGCCACCTCGGTGGCGATCTGCGCCGGTTGGGCAAAAAGCACATTGGGGTCGATATTGCCTTGCAACGCCTTACCTGGGCCGTTTTCCACGCCGCCCACTGCAGCACGGGCCTTGCCCAGGTTGACGGTCCAGTCGAGGTCCAGCACGTCGCAGTCCAGCGCCGCCATCTCATCCAGCCACAGGCCACC
>JBDTAG010000321.1:0-4826 GCA_039924745.1 Rhodoferax sp. | reverse complement strand
CTGAACGCCCTGAACGACCAGTTGATGGACGAGCTGGGCCACGCACTCAAAGGCTTTGATGCCGACCCCGCCATTGGCTGCATGGTCATCACCGGTAGCGAGAAAGCCTTTGCCGCAGGGGCAGACATCACCGCCATGGCCAAGTTCAGTTTTGCGGATGCCTACAAGGGCGACTTCATCACCCGCAACTGGGAAACGATTCGCTCCATCCGCAAACCGGTCATCGCGGCCGTCAGCGGCTTTGCGCTGGGGGGTGGTTGCGAGCTGGCGATGATGTGCGACTTCATCATTGCCGCCGACAACGCCAAGTTCGGTCAGCCCGAAATCAAGCTGGGCATGATTCCCGGCGCCGGTGGCACGCAGCGCCTTCCCCGCGCCGTAGGCAAGGCCAAGGCCATGGATTTGGCGCTGACCGGCCGCATGATGGACGCAATTGAGGCCGAACGCGCTGGCTTGGTCAGCCGCGTCGTGCCGCTGGACAAACTGATGGAAGAAACCCTGGGTGCTGCGCTGATGATTTGCAGTTTCTCGCAAATCGCCACCATGGCGGCCAAAGAGTCTGTGAACCGCTCGTTCGAAGGCACCCTAGCCGACGGCATCATGTTTGAGCGCCGTATGTTTCATGCTCTCTTTGCTACCCAGGACCAAAAGGAAGGCATGGACGCCTTTGTCAACAAGCGCAAGGCCAATTTCAAACACGCGTAATTTTTGGTCTATAATTCTTGGCTCGGTCGTGTAGCTCAGTTGGTTAGAGCGCAGCATTCATAATGCTGATGTCGGTGGTTCAAGTCCACCTACGACCACCAAAAATAAGTAGAACCCGCCTCGGCCTATGCTGAGACGGGTTTTTTATTGGCCGCATGGTATTTGCAAAGCGGCATTGCACACAGGCTAGCTAACTCGCGTGCAGAATAAATGTGCATTGGCCTTAAAATCAAACCTTTCTTCAACAGCCTCTGGACAAACACCATGAACCGCTGCCTTCGCTTCCTTTCTACGCCAGCTCACACCTTGCGTGCCGCATTTGTCACCTCGGCGCTGCTGATACTAGCCAACAGCGGCTTTGCACAAGAAGCCGTACGACCTTTCCCTGCGGCTGCCAAACGCGCCACGCTGCAGGTCACTTATCCGCCAGAAATACTGTTGAACGGTAGGCCCGCACGCCTGTCGCCCGGCGCCCGCATTCGGGGTGCCAATAATATGCTGATGGTGTCCGGCGCGTTGGCGGGCCAGACCGTGCTGGTGAATTACGTACGAGATCCGCAAGGCATGGTGAAAGAGGTCTGGGTACTCAACGCTACCGAAGCCAAGCAGCCCATGGACGGCGCCACATTGCCGCCCAATTACGTGACGGATGGGGTGACTGCCTCTGGCGAAGCGGACTCCACAACAACCAGCAGCACGGCGTCAGCTGACGGCCAGTAGCCCATCCGACGTCAGACCGCGCCGTACCCTCCGGCCAAAAATCTTTAGGCAAAACAGGACTCTAGCCCTCGTAGAACCTGCGTGAGCAGCTACTAAATACATAGCATTCCACAGAGAGGTCCGTATGACCAGCAAAAAAGTATTCATCAAAACCTTCGGCTGCCAGATGAACGAGTACGACTCGGACAAGATGGCCGACGTGTTGGGTGCCGCCCAAGGCTATGAACCCACAACCGATGTGGAGCAGGCCGACCTGATTCTGTTCAACACCTGCTCGGTCCGTGAGAAGGCGCAAGAAAAAGTGTTCTCCGACCTCGGCCGGGTGCGCCACTTGGCCAAAAAGGGCGTGCTGATTGGCGTGGGCGGCTGTGTTGCCAGCCAGGAAGGGGCCGAAATCATCAAGCGCGCGCCCTTTGTGGACGTGGTGTTTGGCCCACAAACCCTGCACCGCCTGCCCGAGCTGCTGAACGCACGCAAGGCGCTGAACAAACCGCAAGTGGACATCAGCTTCCCGGAGATTGAGAAGTTCGACCATCTGCCACCCGCCAAGGTCGATGGTGCATCGGCCTTCGTGTCCATCATGGAAGGCTGCTCGAAATATTGCAGCTACTGCGTGGTGCCCTACACCCGTGGCGAAGAAGTCAACCGTCCGTTTGAAGACGTGCTGGTTGAGATTGCCGGCTTGGCTGATCAGGGTGTGAAAGAAGTGAACCTGCTGGGCCAGAACGTCAATGCTTGGCGCGCGCCGCTGACGTCCGGTGGCGAAATGGCCGACTTCGCCACGCTGTTGGAATACGTGAGCGACATCCCCGGCATCGAGCGCATCCGTTACACCACCAGCCACCCCAACGAGTTCACACCCAGCCTGATAGCCGCCTACGACAAACTTCCTAAATTGGTGAGCCACCTGCACCTGCCCGTGCAGCACGGCAGCGACAAGATTCTGATGGCCATGAAACGCGGCTACACAGCCATGGAGTACAAAAGCACCATCCGCAAACTGCGCGCCATTCGGCCCGACATGTCCATCAGTTCAGATTTCATCGTTGGCTTCCCCGGTGAGACCGAGGATGATTTCAGCACGATGATGAAGCTGATCGACGATGTCGGTTTTGACAACAGTTTCAGCTTTATCTTCAGCCCCCGCCCCGGCACACCGGCGGCCAATCTGCACGACGAAACACCGCACGACGTTAAGCTACGCCGCCTGCAACACCTGCAAGCCGCCATCAATGCCAACATCACGCGTATCTCCGAGAGCCGCCTGAACACGGTGCAGCGCATCCTGGTCGAAGGTCCTTCCAAGCGCGACGGCGGCGAGCTGATGGGCCGCACCGAGTGCAACCGTGTGGTGAACTTTGTGGGCCAGCCTAGGCTGGTAGGGCAACTGGTGGACGTGCGCATCACCGAGACGCGCAGCTACACCCTACGGGGCGAGGTGGTCACTGCTGAGCTGGTTTCGGCTTAGTACGCGTCGGCCTTCCTTTAAGCTGCAGTCCCAAGGGAATCGAAGCATGGATAGCTTTATTGCAATGGGCACCTCGGTGCTGGGCCTGTTCATGGTCGTGCCCCTGTTTGTTTTGGGCCGCACGCGACCCGCAAACCGCTGGTTGGCCTGGTTCTTGTTTTCCCTCTCCCTGCTGTCGATGGGCTATGAAGTTCTTGCTAGGGCGCCCGTCTTGTTTGGCTTGTGTGATTGGCCGGTGTCCTGTATCGGGGCTTTCTACTACTGCTATGTTCGCAGCCTTTTGGGCTTGGGTAACGGGCGCCGCCAAGCGATCCACTTCGTGCCATTGGCGATATTTTTCATCGCGCTGGCATGGGCACGCGTCACCATGCCGCTACCCGCACTGCTGGACTGGTTGTTCGGCGATGCAAACAAAGGCGGCGCATTCGGCGCGGTTCTTCTGGGTTTCCAGATTTTGACGATTGGCTATGCGGTTGCGGCTCTGTTGCGCTTACGCCAGTACCGCAGCCGCCTGAGAGAACGGTATTCCTTTACGGGCGATCGCGACCTGTCATGGCTCACTTGGTTGACGCTCGTCATCGTTCTGTTGTTGATTGTGTGGATCCCCGCCACCGTTCTGGGTGGAATTTGGGGTTGGGCGTTAGTGATGGGTCGTTTGGCCGTGCTCTACTTTGTCGGCTGGTATGGCATGCGTCAGTCTGCGGTTTTTTTGCAACCCTTGGTCCCAATGGTCAGCCCAACGGACGAAGCTGGAACACCTACAAAAGCAGTGGCAGCAATCGCAGCGGGCGATATTGCCGACCTGGGCGCCAATGTGACCGACAAATACGTGCGCTCTGGCATGACCGACGCTGCAAAGCAGCTGATCGGCGTCCGCTTGCAGCAGCGCATGGAGCTCCACAAGGACTATCTCCAATGCGATCTCACGCTGTCGCAGTTGGCCGAACGCATTGGCACGTCGCCCCAGTTGCTGTCCCAGTACATCAATCATGTTCTGGGGCTGAATTTCTTCGATTACATCAATGGTATGCGCGTGGCCGAGGTCCAAGGCATGATGAAGACTGACGACCCTGTGCAACAAACCTTGCTGGAGATGGCTTTTGCGGCCGGGTTCAATAGCAAGTCCACATTCAACGCCTCTTTCAAAAAAGCGTGCGGTTCAACCCCCTCCAACTGGCGTCTTCTGCACGCTACGGCGTCCGAGCCGGTCGGCTGAGTCGAAAAACATCCGATTTTCTTCAAAAATGCCCCCGCTTGGCCGCATTGGTTGAGTGGGTGGGGTGTCGGCATGGACACCCCGTTTTCAAGCATTTCCGTTTGAAGGATGAATTTTCTATGAAGACTTTGGAATTGGCCGTACGCTTGGCCTTGGTGACTACGCTCGCTTCACTCACAGCGTGCGGTGGAGGTGGCAGCAGTACCACCTCCGATCCAGTGGCCGCGGCGCCTGCAGTTGTGACACCTCCACCGGTTGCTGTGCCGATCGGCACTGCGGGCGTCTTTGATGTCAATTACGGTCAATTCAGGGGCGTGTACACCTTCCTGGATGACAACAGCTTCTACGGAATTCACTTGGTGGGCGGCAGCACGCTGGCGGGCCATCCGCATGGCACGTTGTCGGCAGCCAACTCCGTGACGGCGCGTGACCCCATAGGCTGGGCCAATTTCATTGACGACGCTAACGAAGTGGGGGCGCAAGAGCCCAGCGGTGTATTCGGGCGTACCTTCAACCCCTCCAGCATTGATGTCAGCATCACGGGGTCGATGGGCACATTCAAGACAACCGCAACAACCCAAAAGCTGCAGTTCGCTGGTTCGGCAAAAACGCTTTACAACGACCCGATTGCCCTGAGTGTGGTGGCCGGAAGTTACCAAGGCATCGTCCGCACGGCAGGTATCAACCAGAAACAACAGAACGTCACCGGATTCACCA
>JBDTAG010000320.1:0-3135 GCA_039924745.1 Rhodoferax sp. | reverse complement strand
CGATTTCGATGATGGAGACGTCAAAGGTTCCGCCACCCAAGTCATATACGGCAATCTTGCGATCGCCTTTTTCGTTCTTGTCCATTCCGAAAGCCAAAGCGGCAGCGGTAGGCTCATTGATGATACGCTTGACATCCAGACCAGCAATGCGGCCTGCATCTTTAGTGGCTTGGCGTTGTGCATCGTTGAAATAGGCGGGGACCGTGATCACGGCTTCAGTTACTTCTTCGCCGAGGTAATCTTCGGCTGTTTTCTTCATCTTGCGCAAGATGTCAGCACTAACTTGCTGGGGTGCCATGCGGTTTCCGCGGACCTCGACCCACGCATCGCCGTTGTCAGCGGCAGCAATCTTGTAGGGCATCAGGTCGATGTCCTTTTGCACTTCTTTTTCTGCAAATTTGCGGCCAATCAAACGTTTGACGGCATACAACGTATTCTTGGGATTGGTCACCGACTGGCGCTTGGCTGACGCTCCGACCAGCACTTCTCCATCTTCCTGGTAGGCGATGATGGATGGCGTGGTGCGTGCACCTTCTGCATTTTCGATGACCTTGGGGGTGTTGCCCTCCATGATGGCGACGCACGAGTTCGTTGTGCCCAAGTCAATGCCGATGATTCTTCCCATGTTTTTCTCCTGGTATTTCAAAAAGTTCAGATGTCGTTAACTTGAAGCCGGTTGCGCGAATTTCAAGTGGTGATTTCGCTGGTCTTGGACTGCTGGCTGACCTATTTGGGGGCCGATACGGTTACCAAAGCGGGACGCAAAACGCGGTCCGCAATCAGATAGCCTTTTTGGAGCAGACTTACGACAGTGTTGGCTTCCTGTTCGGACGGCACCACACTGATGGCCTGGTGCTGATGGTGGTCGAATTTGGTCCCCGCAGTCGGGGCAATAGCCATCACCTTGTTTCGCTCCAGCGCTGCGATCAATTGGCGCAAAGTGGCTTGTGCACCCTCGCGGATTTGTTCGGCGGACGCGTCCTTGATGATTAACCCGGCTTCAAGGCTGTCTGCCACAGGCAGCAGGCTTTCGGCAAAGCTTTCTACTGCAAATTTGCGAGCCTTGGAAATTTCATCTTCGGCTCGACGGCGGGAGTTTTCTGAATCTGCTTTGGCGCGTAGGTATTGGTCAGCTAAATCAGCGGACTTGGCTTGCAATGTCGCCAACTCTGCCTGTACGTGGGCCAATAAATCGGCGTCAGTGACGTTTTGCGAAGCAAACATGCCCTCAGTGCTTTGGTAGCTGGCCTCAGAGGGATCTGGGTGGGGTGTGGAAGACTGGTCAGACATGCAAATGGTAGAAGTTTGAAGGTTGATTCAAATGGACAAGTCTAGTTGTGGGGGCTTGACTGCACATTTCAAGAGGCCATGCAGCTTGCAATGCCTTTTTCCCCCGTCCATAAATGGAAACACCAAGGTTTAGCCCGATGTGCCCAGCAATTCAACGTCAAACTTCAAGGTGGCATTGGGCGGAATCACTCCGCCGGCTCCCCGTGCGCCATAACCCAGGTCCGAAGGGATAATCAGCGTGCGTGCTCCGCCCACTTTCATGCCAGCCACACCCTCATCCCAACCGCGAATGACCATGCCTGCGCCCAATTGGAAAATAAATGGATCATTGCGATCCTTGCTAGAGTCAAACTTGGCGCCTTGGGTACCGTTGTTGTAAATCCAGCCGGTATAGTGCACAGTCACACTCTGGCCTTTGGCCGCGACGGCACCACTGCCCTCAGTGGTGTCTTCGTATTGCAAGCCAGTTGCGGTAGTGATCATCGGGATTCCTTTGGTGAAAATGCGCACGTGGTGGCGCAATGAATTGAAGTTGGAGGACAAATGCCGCTCATAAGCCCATTTGGCGTAGCCACTAATTATGCAGCAGACAAAAAAAAACAGGCCAAGCCTGTCTTTTGTTCTTTAGGCCATTGGCCCGAAAATTTCAGAATCTATACTGCCTTTTTGGCTTGGCTACTGGCCCATTTTCCGGCAAAGGCTTGTAAATCGCCCAAGCGTTTGAGCAAGTCTGCCCCCAAATTGGTTACCGCATATCCTTCGCTGCCATGGGTCATCAGGCCAGCTTCGCGCAATTCCTTGATTCGGGTGTTGAGCGTATTGGGAGTGATTCCGCCTACGCTGTCTTGCAACAATCGAAATGTCTGTGCATGGCCATCGCGCAATGCCCACAACACGCGCATAGCGTAGCGGGCCTCCAACAGACTTAGCAACTGGCCGATGGCGACCGATTCTTTAGCACTCATTAACTTACCTCTCCTTGACTCGGGTTCGTCGACCGAACAGTAGCTTAGCCCAAACGGCCGCCATTGTAATTTTGCCCGGCCTATTTAATCAGGTGAAACTATATCGCAGTTTTCACTCTGCTACAAGTTTCATAGCTGGATGAAATATTTAGATAGCTTGTCAGTCGATTATCTAGGTGCTAAGGTTACGCCTGCTGCAGAATGTTTGGGTTGTCTTTTGGAGATTTCCATGGTGTTTAATTTTGAACAGGTTCACAACTACTATGAACGCCTTGTTTTTGAAGAGGTGGCCCGGCGCTCCGAGCAATTCGAAGACTTTACGTCTGACATGCTAGGTGATGTAGCTTGTGTGGCGCTCAACCGGCTACCTGCGCGCTATGTGCGCCATGATGTGGACTTGATGTTTTACCTGACAGAACAAGAACGCCACGCCATTGAGTTGTCACTAGAAGAAGTACTGCAGTTCGCGTTTGGCTTTGTGCAAGAACGGTCCGCGAAAGCCGCAGTCTAAAACGTCGCCAATATCTTGGTGACCAGCCCTGGCGTGACGCAAGGCTGTATTCCAAACCAGGCGGCAAATGCCGGCCGGGCCTGGTTGAGCAGCATACCCAACCCATTGACTGTGATGTGGCCTCTTAGCCGCGCTGCTGAGAGTAGAGGCGTCTCTAGGGGCACATAAATAATGTCTGAGACCAGGGCGTTTGCAGGTAAAAGGTCTAGTCGTAAGTCCAATGCTGTCTCCCCGTGCATACCCTGATTGGTGGTGTTGACCAAGAGTGAAGCGCCTGTCAATGCATCGTGTCGGTTCTCCCAGGGAATCGCATTTACAGCTCCATCAAACTCCTGAGCCATGTCGTGGGCTTTGGTCCAGCTTCTGTTG
>JBDTAG010000319.1:0-4005 GCA_039924745.1 Rhodoferax sp. | reverse complement strand
GGGCCGCCGATTGCTTCGTTGAATATCTCTGTGGGCAGAGGTGACGCGGGGCAAGGTGCATCCCTGACCAGCATGTCGGCTGGTCGGCCCGGTCAAATTCGGGCTGCGAACCAGGCCCGTGCGTCATCGCAGTCCTGGTTGATGCCCTTGGTCAGGGAGTCCAGGCTGTCGTACTTCAGCTCGTCGTGTAGTTTGTGCAGCAGTTCCACGCGGATGATTTTACCGTAGGCCCCCTCGGGGCCAAGTTCGGCGGGCCAATCCAGGCAATGGGTCTCCAGCAGCACCCGCCCGCCATTGACATCGCTTGGGTCCAAGGAGGGGCGCACGCCCAGGTTGGCCACGCCCTGCAAGGGCTTGTCGGCCAAGCCATGCACCAGCACCGCAAAGATGCCGCTAGCGGCGGGTTTCCAATGTGCAAAACGCAAATTCAGCGTCTTGAACCCGAGTGTGCGGCCCAGCTTGCGGCCATGCACCACGTGGCCGGAGATGCAATACGGCCGCCCCAGTAAGCGGGCTGCATCCTGCATGCGGCCTTGGCCCAAGGCCTCGCGCACGGCGGAGCTGGAGACGCGCAAACCATGCACTTCGTACGAATTCATTCGGGCAACGTCAAATCCCTGTGCATCGCCCGCCGCGTCCAAAAATGCGTAGTCGCCAGCGCGTTGTGCACCGAAGCGGAAGTCATCGCCCACCAGCACATAGCGCGCCCCTAAACCTTGCACCAGCACGTTGTCGACAAACGTCTGGGGTGACTGAGCTGCCAGCTTGGCGTCAAACGCCAGCACGATAGTTTGGTCTACGCCGCAGTTGGCCAGGTCGACCAACTTGTCACGCAGCGTGCCAACCCGCGCGGGGGCCAACTCGGGCTTCTTGAATTGGGCGGCAAAAAAATCACGTGGATGGGGCTCGAACGTCATCACGCAGCTGGGCACGCCGCGCTGCTGGGCTTCGCCGTTGAGCAACGCCAACATGGCTTGGTGCCCGCGGTGGACGCCGTCAAAATTGCCAATCGTCAGTGCACAGGCCGGCGCCAGGGCCGGATGGTTGAAACCGCGAAAAACCTTCATGGATTTGTTATCTTTTTGATAGCAGTTGGCACTGGGGGTTCTAGCGCCAAAAGCCAATGTGTCACAGAATGAGGGTATATTGTGACGCAGCCGCGAGCCATTCACTAGGGTGGCGCAGTGGCGTTGAGATGTGCATTTCCGATGTGTGGTTAATTAACCGTTGCAGGAGGGCGTGTTTTGAAAGTCTTGAAATTGTCGGCCCAGGGGTTGCCCCAGTCGTGGATAACGCTGGAACAGGCCGTTATCCACTATGCGTCAGATGACGTGCGCTGGGAGTCTGGGGGCGAAGTTGCCGTGTTCCACGGTGGTCATAACGCGGTTACCGGTCTGCAGTCCATCGTCCACGTCAACAGCATCATCGGCACACGCGGCGTGCCCAATATCAATCCTTTTAATTTGCGCCCCGGCCTGACCAATGGCAAATTGTTCGACCGAGACCGCAACGTGTGCGCCTACTGCGGGCAGCATTTCCACGAACACGATTTAACGCGCGAACACATCATTCCCTTCGCCCAAAAGGGCGTCGATACCTGGATGAACGTGGTCACCGCCTGCAAACCTTGCAACCACCGTAAGAGCCACCGCACACCCGAGCAAGCCCATATGCCGCTGCTGTACACACCCTATGTACCCAGCCTATGGGAGGATTTCATATTGCGCAATCGCCGCATCCTTGCGGACCAAATGGAATTTTTGATGGCCCACGTGCCCAAGTCCTCACGACTGTTGGCGTGACCATTCGTTGTTTGTCAGTACAAGCGTAACAACTTGTTACGTATTTAGCGGACCATTTTTCGCTTAAAAGCGGTGCTTGTCACACCCAGGGTTCGACTCTAAAGAGAAATGAACCACAATCTTCGGGTACACCGTTTCTTATGTAAAAGTCCGTTCACGCGGGCACTTTTTTGATCCCAGACAGGCCGCTTTGTGAACCGCGAGCAATCGATTTCCTCCATTAGCCGTCCCGGCACCGAAACCCAGAGCCCGGCGGTTCGGTTGGCCCGCGTGCTCATTGCACAAACTTTGGCGTATTTTGCTGAACACGAAGTCAAAAACCTGAATCTGGTACGCGACCGCCTGATGGTGCTGGTGGACGACAAACCCACACTGGGCCAAGGCCAAAACTTGCGATCGGCCCACTTGCTGCTGGGTAAATACGCACAGCAATTTAATCGCGAGTTTCAGCAGACACTGGCCGATTGCCTCACGGAGGAGCTGAACAACATCTTGCCCCAGCACCTGCAAGCGGCGCGTCCAGGGTTGTCGGATAGTGCGCTGGATGGCATGAGCTTGAGCCTGCTAGACGTGGGTGAGGTCGAGCGTGTTTTGCTGCTGGACCGCGTTGCGCAGCGCTTTGCGACACGCTACGACGCTGTGCTGGAGCCTTTGACGCAGCGTCTGAGCGTACTGTTTGGCAATGACAAAACGTCGGTCCACGACAACCCTTTCCAGCCCATGGTGCTGTTAAAGGCTTTTGCCGGTGCATGGGACAAGTGCGAACTTGATCCCCAAGCCAGTGTTGATCTGGTGCAGTCGCTAGACCCCAATTTCTGGCTTGATCTGACCCCGTTGTATACCGCTCTGAACGACACTTTGGCGCGGGCCGGTGTGTCGGCCGAGCGGGCCATGCGCATCAAACACGGCAATAGTGCCCATGCGCCACTTGGCCCCCGTACAGATAGCGCGCCGCTCAATTCTCAACCTGCTGCGCTGAGTGGGACTGAGCCCTCAGCCCCGGCCCCGTTTGCGCCAAACGGCGGCCACGCGGTCCAAGGTGGTGGTGCGCAACGCTCCGCTTGGTCGTCACTCGACAATGCCGGCCGCACAGTTGCAGCACACGCTCGTCAGTTTTTGAGCCGACTGGGGTTTGGTGCGCAGAACGGTGCAGCAGGCAGTTTTCGCCCCCAAGATGGCAGCGCACAAGCCGCCGGTGATGTAGACAGCGAGATCCCTACGCGGCCACACTTTGCAGAAGCCAGCCCGGCGCTGATGGGTTATCTGGGCAACCTGCAAGCTGGCGCACGCGCCCATGCGGCGTCTGAACCGCGCCAGCGCTACGAAGGCCAAGACCTGGCCCAACACAATGTGTTGCGCCAGATGCGCGACCGCGACGAGATTCGCCACGCGCCCGAACTGGACCGCGGTACGGTAGACGCACTGGCCGAAGTGTTTGATTACGTTTTTGCGGACCAGGCCATCCCGGTCCAGATGAAATTCATCATCGGTCGCCTGCAGATCCCGGTGCTCAAAGCAGCCATGATTGACCGCGACTTCTTCTTGTCTGACCAGCACCCGGCGCGGCGCTTGGTCGATACGCTGGCGGGTGCATCAGTGGCCTGGGCGCCTGAAAAGGGCGAAGAAGACCCGCTGTATGTCCGCATAGAGCACACCGTTCAACGTGTGCTGACCGAGTTTGAAGATGACCTGGCGCTGTTCGTCGATCTGCTGCGCGAATTCACCGAATTCTTGTTCGAGTCTGAACAGCAAGCGCAGGTGCATGTGGATCCGGTTGCCGAGCAAGAGCGCACCGGCGAATCGTGGGAGCAGGCGCTGGAGCTGGCTGATGAGCTGATCCATGAGCGCATCGAGGCACTATCCGCAGACCAGGCGGTATCGCCCTTTTTGTTGCCATTTCTGACCACACAGTGGCGTGAAGTGATGGCGCGGGCTTGGATGGACGAGGCTACCCGTGCGCACAACTATGCCCTTGCCACCAAGACGATGGAGCAGTTGATCTGGTCCATACAGCCCAAGACATCTGCAGATGAACGGCGCCAGTTGGTAGCTATCCTGCCCGATATGGTGCGCCAACTGAATGTGGGCTTGGACACCATCGAATGGAACGGCAAGGCCCGCGCAACGTTCACCCGCAAGCTCATCACCACCCACACCTTGGCGATTCGACTGACGCAGTCCATGCCGCTGGACACCGGATCCG
>JBDTAG010000318.1:0-5012 GCA_039924745.1 Rhodoferax sp. | reverse complement strand
ATTGACCAAAGTTTTATCCGTGACATGCTGAACGAAGCGAACGACCTGTCGATCGTTAAGGGCGTCATTGCCTTAGCAGCAGCCTTCAACCGTTGCGTCATTGCCGAGGGGGTAGAAACAGAGGCCCACGGTGTGCAATTGCTATCCATGGGATGTGAACTGGGCCAAGGATATGCCATCGCACGGCCTATGCCCGCAGAACTGATTCCACAGTGGCTCGCTAGCTGGCGGGCGCCGGCAGTTTGGGTTGCCTAGATGCCTGAATAGCGGTGAATTCAACGTCAGATTTGTGTGCATAGTTTTATCCTGCTCGTTACACTGGAAAACCAAAATGACGAAAGACGCCATGTCCTTGTGCCCTTGGCGTAATGCACGCCCTCTTTGGTGCGCATTCACACTCGTATTCGTACTCATGGTCATGGGTGCAGGCTCTGCAGTCGCGGCCGGCCCGGATTGCACACGACCATTCACCTTGGCTTTGCACGACCATGGGTTGCTATATTCCGCCAGCTCAGACGCTGGCATCGACAAAGATTTTGCGGATGAACTTATCCGCCGCAGCGGATGCAAGGTCGCCGTTAGTTTTCAACCGCGAGCGCGTATTTGGCAACTGATCGAGTCCGGCGCACTGGATTTCAGCACCTCCGGCATTAGCAATGCACAGCGCGATCGGTTTGCGGGGTTTGCCTGGTATTTCAGTAACAAGTATTACCTGCTGGTTCGCAAAGACTCGGACGCTACGAACTTGAACGATTTCGAACGCAACAAAGAACTTCAAATGGGAGTAATTCGGGGCTTCCGTTACAGCGAAGGCGCCAACCGGCTCGTTGATACGCTGCAGCTTGCCAATCGCGTCAGCCAGGCAGGTGGATTGGATCCGCTGTATCAGACCTTAATGCTCAACCGCATACAAGGCATGATCATTGAACCGTTCGACTACCCTGCGCTGGAAGAGAAAGCAATTCGCGCGGCCTCAAACATCATCGAGTTCAATGACCCCGCTGTACCGCATGGGCTCATCATGTCCAACAAATCCATACCGAAGTCTGAGCAAGAGAAATGGAGATCCATTGTGGATGCCATGCGAGCGGACGGAACGGTATTGCGGATCTTCGAGAAGTATTTCAAACCAGACCTCGCTGCGAAGTTGGTCAATTTTTAAGCAATGTTGTGAGCAGTGCGCGCCTGTTTCTGATCCCACTGCTAACGCTGAGCGTAGCCCTCAGCACAACTTGGCTTTTGTTTGAACATGAGCGCCAGGCGAACCGCAAAGAACTACATTCCCAGTTCGACTTCGCACTGCGAGAGACTGTCAGCCGGGTGGAGCAACGTGTTGCAAGCTATGAACAGATGCTGCGTGGCGTGCAGGCCTTGTTTTCCAATGATTCAACACCGGATCTTGCACGCCTTCATGACTATTTAGACGAACTGCCGGCCGGTGCCAGTTTTCCTGGAGTACAGGCCGTCGGATTTGTTGAATATGTACCCGCCAATCGCGCAAGTGCGCATATTGCGGCAATGCACAACAGTGGATGGCCGCGCTACGAAATATCGCCAGTGGGACTGAGGGATGTTTACGCACCGATCGTGGTACGAAAGTCTTATGCAAGCCAAAAGCAGGTGGAACCAGGCATCGATACCTGGCTAGATCCAATGCGTCGGCAAGCCATGGAACTGGCCCGTGATTCTGGCATGGCTGCAATTTCTGGCAAGGTGCAGCCAAAGGTCGATGACGACGTGAATGCGCCACCTGAATTAATCATGTACTTACCCGTCTACGCGCACGGGCAAACACGAAACAGTGTTGCCCAGCGCCGCGCCCATTTGCTGGGATGGGTGTACGCGTCCTTTCACATGGACCAACTGGTTGCCAGCCTCTACGGTGAACAGCCGCCTGGACTGTCGTTTGTCATGTACGACGGCGTGCAGCCATCCGAAGCGGCACTACTGTACCGAAGTGACGACGAAAAAGGCGAGAACTTGGTTGGCACTCTGACGGCAAACGAATACGTGGTCGCGGGTGCACACACCTGGACACTTTCGATGACTGCGCTACCCGCCTTTCTTGCCCGTTTCGGGCGTGGTGCATCGCAGATGATTGCGGTTGCGGGCATTGGGCTCAGCGCCCTTCTCGCAATACTTTCTTGGTTATTGACAACCGGGCGTCTACGTGCTCTTCGCTTGGCGGACCAAATGACCGCGGAGCTTCGTCAAAGTGAAGCGCATTTCCGCACATTTTTTGAAAAAAATTCATCGGTCATGTTGCTTATCAACCCAGCGACAGGTGCCATCGATGACGCCAATTTGGCCGCAGCAGCCTTTTATGGCTATTCCAGTGAACGACTCACTGACATGTTGATCAGCGATATCAACACGCTTCCTCCTGAACAAGTTGCCGAGGAACGCAAAAGGGCTGAACGCGAGGATCGCAATTACTTTCTCTTTCAGCATCGGCTGGCAGATGGAACCCTGCGCGACGTCGAGGTGCATTCAACGCCTATTAGTCGCAACGGCCACCCCATGCTGTTCTCTATCGTTCATGACATCACCGACCGCAAGATGGCAGAGGAACGCATTGAAGAGTTGGCCTTTTTTGATTCCCTGACCCATTTGCCCAACCGCACCTTGTTGTTGGATCGCTTAAAACAAGCGATGACCATTTGCAGCCGCAACAACGCCTTTGGTGCAGTGCTCTTCATCGACTTGGACCATTTCAAAACACTGAACGATACGTTCGGACACGACATGGGCGACCTGCTATTGCAGCAGGTTGCACAGCGTTTGGTTGACTGCTTGCGCCAGGGCGACACCGTGGCGCGATTGGGGGGAGATGAATTTGTGATTGTGCTGGCAAATCTCAGCCAAGATCTGGAAGAAGCTGCAAGTCAGACAGAGGCCGTTGGCACTAAGGTCCTTACGGCCTTGAACCAGAAGTATCGGCTCGGCGATCTTGAGCATCGCAGTACTGCCAGCATAGGAGCAACATTATTTTTGGGCCTTGAAACATCCATTGATAATTTATTAAAACAAGCCGATCTGGCCATGTACCGATCAAAAGACACCGGTCGCAACGCACTGCGTTTCTTTGATCCAAACATGCAAACGGTCGTCTTGGAGCGTGCGCGGCTGGAGGTGGAACTGCGCCAAGCCATTCAAGAAAATCAATTTGTTCTTCACTTTCAACCGCAGGTGGTGGATGGCGGGCGCGTTTTCGGTGCAGAGGCCTTGGTGCGCTGGATGCACCCTGAACGCGGCTTGGTTTCACCCGCACACTTTATTGCCCCTGCCGAGGACTGTGGTTTGATTTTCCCGCTGGGCCAATGGGTGCTTGCCAGGGCCTGCGAACAACTCACGGCCTGGGCTTCGCGCCCTGGGCTGAGCCATTTGACTGTGTCCGTAAACGTGAGCGTGCTCCAGTTCCGCGAGCCTAAATTTGTGGACGATGTTCTAGCAATACTTCAGCGTACCGGGGCCAACCCCGCGAATCTGAAACTGGAACTAACAGAGAGCCTGCTGGCCGACAACGTCCAAGAGGTCATCGACAAGATGAGCGCGCTCAAAGCACACGGAGTCGGGTTTTCGCTGGACGATTTTGGGACCGGCTATTCCTCACTTTTTTACCTGAAACGTTTGCCGCTCGATCAACTAAAAATCGATCAATCCTTTGTTCGCGACATCTTGACCGACCCAAACGATGCTGCGATTGCCCGGACCGTGGTGGCGCTCGCACAAAGCCTCGGTTTAGATGTGATTGCCGAAGGGGTTGAGACACCTGAACAACGCGATTTCTTGGCCAGTGCAGGCTGCCATGCCTACCAAGGCTTTTACTACAGCCCTGCCCTGCCCATCGAACATTTCGAGGCCTATGCCATGGGCACTGCTGCCCCACCAGAATCGTTCAACCCTTCACTTTAAACGCTGGCATCGTTTGCGCCAGCCGCGCGCCCATCTCCGCGCCAAGCGCCTGCAGGCCGCTCAAGGGGCGCACCATCACTTCAAACTCAACGATCTTTCCATCCGCATCAAAGCGCACCAGGTCAATGCCTTTGAGCTGTTTGTCGCCCACGCGGGCACTGAACTCCAGCACCGCATTCAGGCCATCGTCCGACGCCAACTGGCGGTGGTAGGCAAAGTCTTCAAACACTTGGATGACCGTGTTCAAGGCCAAGATCAACGCAGCTGCAGGCTGGTAGGGGTGCACTGCCATTGGGGAGCGAAACACAGCGTCAGGGTGCACGATGCTCGGCAAGTCTGTGAGATCGCGGCTGGCGATCATGGCGTGCCATTTGGCAAGTGACGCGGCGGCGGCCGGTTGCATATGGGTAGGCGCTGTGTGCATGGGTTGCTCCAATTGGGTGTGAACGAGGTTAAAACTAAATCTTGGCAGCCAGGCGTGTGCCCTGGTCGATAGCGCGCTTGGCGTCCAGCTCGGCGGCTACATCAGCGCCGCCGATCAAATGCACCGAACAGCCCGCGGTCAGCAGCGCCGCATACAGCTCGCGCTGGGGCTCCTGGCCTGCGCACAAGATGACGTTGTCTACCGCAAGAACCTGTTCCTTGTCGCCCACACGGATGTGCAGTCCTGCGTCATCAATCTTTTGGTACTGCACGCCGGGCGTCATGCCCACACGCTTGGCTTTGAGCGATGTGCGGTGGATCCAGCCCGTAGTCTTGCCCAACTGGTCACCAACCTTACTCTCTTTGCGCTGCAGCAGGTTTATGTGTCGCGCAGAAGCTGGCACGTGTGCGGGTTGGATGCCACCTGCATGGGCATAGGCTGCATCGATGCCCCATTCGGCATAAAACTTGGGTGCGTCCACACTGGGGCTGGTTCCAGAGTGCGTCAAAAATTCAGATACGTCGAAGCCAATGCCGCCCGCACCGATAACAGCCACCGACTTGCCAACAGGTTTGTTATCGCGCAGTACGTCCAGATAGCTCATGACCTTGGGGTGGCTTACACCTTCGATGTCTGGCGTGCGCGGTGTCACGCCCGTTGCCAGCACCACCTC
>JBDTAG010000317.1:0-2935 GCA_039924745.1 Rhodoferax sp. | reverse complement strand
CTTTGACTTTCAGGTCTTTGATCAGCACCACCGCATCGCCGTCTTGCAAGACCTGGCCATTGGAATCTTTCACTATGTCGTCCGCCTCGTCGTCTGAAACGGAGGCGGGCGCCATGGGCCATTCATGGCCACAGTCGGCGCACACAAAGTTGCTGCCGTCGGGGTAGGTGTGCTCTTGTGTGCACTGGGGACAAGCGGGGGATGTGTGGGGCATATCGGGTAACTACGTTCGATTTGCTATTGAATAGATAGCAATATATTTATATTCTACGAGGGCTACAGGCCGAAATCATTGATTGGTTTTGTTGAAAACCTCAGCTTGAGTACTTTGTCCACCGCTACAGCGCTCAATGCCTGCCAAGTCCTTTCGCGACTGGACCTGTTGCAGTCCGGCCGCGGTGAGCAACGCCCGCACCTTAGCTGCCTGGTCATAGCCATGTTCCAGCAGCAGCCAGCCTCCAGGCACCAAATGCGCGTCCGCTTGGCAGATGATGCTGCGGATGTCGTCCAGTCCGTCCGCTCCGCTAGCCAGTGCCTGTAGGGGCTCGTGGATCAGTGCGGCAAGGTGGTGGTCGGCACTGGCAATATAGGGCGGGTTGGAGACGATGAGGTCAAACCGGCCCTGCACCCCATCCATCCAGCTGCCTTGCGAAAATTGCACAGCCAGTTGCAGACGCTGTGCATTGGCTTGGGCCACCGCCAGGGCTTCGGGGCTGGCGTCGACCGCCAAGATGTGCAGATCCGGGCGAGTGTGCTGTAACGCTAGTGCAATGGCACCGCTGCCAGTTCCCAGGTCTAAAACGCGCGGTGGGTTCGGGTCAGTTGTTTCGGGATGTGTTGAGGCTATGGGCAGCAACTCCAGTGCCCATTCCACCAGGGTCTCGGTATCGGGCCGTGGCACCAGCACGCGGGCGTCCACATGTAGGTCGAGACCAAAAAACTCTTTGTGGCCGGTGATGTAGGCCAAGGGTTCGCCCGACAAGCGGCGTTGCACCGTTTGCTCCAAGGTCGCCAAGGCGGGTGTTGGCATGGAGTCGGTGTCATGCGTCAGCAGCCAGGCGCGGTCATGGGCTGCCCGCCCCAGCACATGCAACACCAGCAGCTGTGCATCCAGTCGGTCCAGGCCCAGCACCTGGGCATGGCGCAACGCCTGGTCCAGTGTCATACCAGCCCGACTTCCAGCGCAGCCAATTGTTCAGCCGCCTCATAAGCTTGCAGCGCGCCCACCACGTCCTCCAGATCGCCTTCCATGATCTGCAGCAGCTTGTACAGCGTCAGGTTGATGCGGTGATCGGTTAATCGGCCTTGGGGGAAGTTGTAGGTGCGAATGCGGTCGCTGCGGTCGCCGCTGCCGACGAGGCTCTTGCGCTCGGCCGCGTCCTTGGCGGCCCGCTCGCTACGGTCCTTTTCGTGGATGCGGGCGGTCAGCACTTTCAGGGCCTGCGCCTTGTTGCTGTGCTGGCTGCGCCCGTCCTGGCACTCGGCCACGATGCCGGTGGGCAGGTGGGTGATACGCACTGCTGAATCGGTCTTGTTGATGTGCTGACCACCAGCACCGCTGGCGCGGTAGGTGTCGATGCGCAGGTCCGACGGGTTGATCTTGATAACCTCGGCCTCGTCCTGCTCGGCCAGCACGGCGATGGTGCAGGCGCTGGTGTGGATGCGGCCTTGCGTTTCAGTGGTCGGCACGCGCTGCACGCGGTGTCCTCCCGATTCAAACTTCAGCGCCCCATACGCGCCGGTGCCGTTGTGGAAGCCTTCCATGCGCACCACCACTTCCTTGTAGCCGCCCAGTTCGCTTTGCGACTCGCTGACGATCTCGGTCTTCCAGCCGCAGCGGTCGGCGTAGCGGGTGTACATGCGTAGCAGGTCGCCCGCGAACAGCGCGGACTCGTCACCCCCCGTGCCAGCGCGGATTTCCACGAAGGCGGGGCGGGCATCGTCCGGGTCTTTGGGTAGCAACATGCGTTGCAGTTCACCCTCCAACTGGGCCAGCTCTGCGGTAGCACTGGTGATTTCTTCCTCCGCCATCTCCGCCATGTCGGGGTCGGATTTCATCTCTTCGGCGCTGGCCAGGTCCGCCTCGCGCTGCTGGTAACGCGCCCAGCGGCTTGCAACTGCAGTCACGTCGGTATGTTCGCGCGACAGTTTGAGGAACTGCTCCATATCCTTCATGATGTCCTCGCGGGACAGCAGAAATTCGAGCTCACCTTGGCGGTCTGCATAGCGGGCGAGTTGTTGGCGGAGAAACGGTTTCATGGGTAAAAATAATTGGCAATCAGAGCTTCGACCGTAAGGCCTTAGCCGAAGCGAGGAAACAAAATAGGGCTGTTGAGCTCCCCTCTCGCCCGGCGGGGCGAGAGGGGTTGGGGGAGAGTGGGGGCTACCCCAGCTAACGCTCTTTGCGCAAAAAGAAATGCTGAATAGCGCTGCCCGCACGCTCACGCGCCTCGGCATCACCCGCATGCAATTCGGCCATCGCCCCATGTAACATCTTCTGCGTCAACCCTTTGGACAGCGCTTCCAGCACCGAGTCCACCGGTTCACCCTTGGCTAACAGCTTGCGCGCACGAACCAGTTCGGCAGCGCGCCAGGCATCGGCCTGCGCATTGAGCTGCTGGATTAGCGGGACCGAGCTGCGTTGGTCAATCCAGTGCATGAAGCTTTGCACCCCTGCATCGACAATCGCCTCGGCCTGGGCCACGGCAGCTTGGCGGCTGGCCTGTGCGGTTTGCACAACGCCAGCCAGGTCGTCCACGGTGTAGAGGTAGATGTCTTCCAACGCCTTTACTTCAGCCTCGATATCGCGTGGAACAGCCAGATCCACCATAAAAATGGGTCGGCGGCGGCGTTTCTTCAGCGCCCGCTCCACGGCACCCAGGCCAATGATGGGCAAAGTGCTGGCGGTGCAACTAATCACCGCGTCAAACTCGTG
>JBDTAG010000316.1:0-11440 GCA_039924745.1 Rhodoferax sp. | reverse complement strand
GGTGCCAATGCGCTTGCCGTGCAACATGTCCAGCACGACGGGAGTGCGTGCATCGCCGGGGCCTAAAGCCCGTCCGTAGATGCCGATACGGGCCTGGAACAGGGGTTGCTGGTGCCAACGGTATTTGGACTCCAGCACCGGGTCCCGCAGCGTATCAAAGCAGCCGGCCAAATCACCCCGCTCGACCTCTTTCATACACCGTGCGTAGGGCAGGGGTATCAATTCGACGTCCAGACCGGATGCCGCCCATGCCGCGCGCACAATGTCGACGGCAAACCCTTGGGGCTTGCCCCCTATGGATGCGGAATAAGGGGCCCAGTCGTCTTCTGCACCGATGAGGATACGTTCACCGGCGAAAGCCTGCGCTCCCCACAGCATGAGCATACATACCAACACGGGCAACATGTTGTGTTTCATATCGCCAACTTTCACACAAATCTGACGCTGACGGTACCACAGCCATACCCACAAATGCTTGGCTCCTCCCGCGCTAAACTGCAACTATGCAACTTGCCGCCAACCAACTCAGCAACCACCTGCAGCGCGGCCTCAAAAGCCTGTACACGCTGTATGGAGACGAGCCGCTGCTGGTGCAAGAAGCGCTGGATGCGATACGGGCGGTCGCACGCCAGCAGGGTTTTACCGAACGCACTTCGCACACCGTCGCAGGTGCCCACTTTGATTGGAGTGAGGTGTTGGCGGCTGGTGGATCGCTGAGCCTGTTTGCCGACAAGCAGATTGTCGAGATCCGTGTCCCATCGGGAAAGCCCGGCAAGGACGGCAGTGCTGCCTTGCAACATTTGGCAGAAATATCGCAGGGCAATGACTCCACGCTCACCATCGTCATGCTGCCCAAGCTGGACAAGATGACCAAGTCCGGCGCCTGGTTTGCAGCACTGGAGAGCTATGGCGTCACGCTGCAGGTCGAGCCCGTGGAGCGCGCTGCACTGCCCCAGTGGATTGCCCAGCGCCTGTCCGCGCAGGGCCAGCGCGTAGCGGCAGGTGAAGAGGGGCAACGCACATTGCAGTTTTTTGCTGACCGCGTGGAGGGCAATTTGCTGGCCGCGCACCAAGAAATACAAAAGCTGAGCCTGCTATTCCCCGCAGATGGCGCGAGTGGCGGCGTGCTGAGTTTCGACCAAGTAGAAAGCGCCGTCATGAATGTGGCGCGTTACGACGTTTTCAAACTGAGCGAAGCCGTGCTGGGTGGCCAGGCTCTGCGCGTGCAGCGCATGCTGGACGGCTTGCAGGCCGAAGGCGAAGCCGAGGTGCTGGTGCACTACACGTTGAGTGAAGATATCCGTGCCCTCAAGCGTGTCAAAGACGCGATGGGCCAGGGCCGCCCCTTGCCGATGGCGCTGCGCGAGCAACGCGTATGGGGCGCAAAGGAGCGCCTGTTTGAACGCGTGTTGCCGCGCTTGAGCGACGCGGCGCTCTCGCAGTTGCTACAAAACGCGCATGTAGTCGATGGCATCGTCAAAGGCCTGAAACAACCCGATTGGCCCACATCCGGCTGGCAGGCATTGCACCGTTTGGCCCTGCAACTGTGCGCACTGTGCGCCACACCCGTTGCCAGCCGCGCAGCATTTTCGCCCTAGCCAGCCGCGTTCTCTAGCGCTGAGCCCATACCCGTTGTACAGTCAACATTTTGGACACCGAGGACCTTATGAGCAAAAAAGCTTGGCAAGAATCGACTGTGGTGTACGGTACAGAAGACATTCTGACCAGTCTATGCAATTCGGTTACGCGGGTACTGACGGTGGCCACCACGTCCGAAATCCATTACTCCGGGATGGTGCAGCGCATCACCAAGACCTGCCTCAAACCCGATATCGGGTGTTTTGTATTGTTTGATGGCGGTTTCTCAGGTTTGGTGGTGCTCAATTTTTCGGCAGCCACGGCGATGGAACTGTACGAGAGTTACATGCTGAACATGGGCATGCCCAAGAGTGAGTTGGCCAGCGCCCACACCTCCGATGAAGTGGGCAACATCATGGGCGAATTGATGAACCAGATCGTCGGTGATTTCACTGGCAAAGTTCGCCGAGAACTGCAGACCAACATCACGCAAAACCAGCCCAAAATGCTGGTGCTGAACAAGCAGGTGGTGCTGAGTGTGGATACCCAGCTGGACAAACCCGAGTCGCGCCGTGTGACCTTTTATACCGGTAAGAACAATATTTTTTATCTGGAACTGGCGATCGACCACACCGAGTTCATCAAGCTGCACGACTTTGAAGTCAATGAACTCTCACCGGACGAAGTGCTGGCTCAAGCCACGGCGGCAGTGCAAAACACGTCGGCACCGACACCAGAGTCGAACACCGACCAGGATGAATTGTTGAAGTCCTTGGGCATGTGATGCACGCCGAACTTGCAAGCGTCGTCCGGCGTTTGCTGGACACTGAGGAATGCCGCCGGCCCAGCAGTGGTTGCTGCAATGGATTGAGCGCACCCCAAATTGCAAACTCTGCGAAAATCGGGGAATGAACGCGCTCAACACCACAGAATATACGCATGCGCTGGGCTCTCAGGCAAAAGTGGCTTCAGCCCTCATGGCAGCTGCTTCTACAGATACAAAAAACATAGCACTTCGCAGGCTGGCCACCCTGCTGCGTGAAAACACTGCCGCGCTGCAAATTGACAATGCCAAGGACATCGAGCGCGCCACGGCCAATGGCCTGTCTGCCCCCATGGTGGACCGCCTCAAGTTGACCCCCAAGGTGCTGGAGACCTGTGCCCAAGGGTGTGAGCAATTGGCGTCCATGGCCGATGTGATTGGCGAGATCATCGGCATGAAGCAGCAACCCAGCGGCATCCGCGTGGGGCAGATGCGGGTGCCCATTGGTGTTTTTGGCATGATTTTCGAAAGCCGACCCAACGTGACCATTGAGGCCGCCAGCCTGTCCATCAAGAGCGGCAACGCCTGCATTTTGCGTGGAGGTTCGGAGGCGATTGAATCCAACAAAGCACTGGCCAAGCTGGTGCAGCAGGCGCTAGTAGAGAGCGGTTTGCCCGGCGACGCCGTGCAGCTGGTGCAGACCACCGACCGTGAGGTAGTGGGGCAGCTCATCACCATGCCGCAGTATGTGGATGTGATCATCCCCCGCGGTGGCAAGGGCCTGATCGAACGCATCAGCCGCGACGCCAAGGTGCCGGTCATCAAGCACCTGGACGGTAATTGCCATGTGTACGTAGACGACCCGAGCGACCTCGACATGGCGCTCAAGGTGGTGGACAACGCCAAGACCAACAAATACAGCCCCTGCAATGCGACCGAGAGTTTGCTGGTGGCGCGCGGCATAGCGCAAGCGTTTTTGCCACGCATCGGTGCGGTGTTCGCCGCCAAGGGCGTGGAGATGCGCTGCGATGCCGCTGCACTGGCAATTCTTATGGAAAATATGCCTCTAGCCCTCGTGAAATATAGCAATACAGCTATTAAATCAGGAGCAAACGGTGGTCAAGCAGAACCCGTCAAACTGACACTGGCGACGGAACAAGATTGGTCAGAAGAGTACCTGGCCCCCATCATCAGCATCAAGGTCGTCGAGGGGCTGGACGAAGCCATTGCCCATATCAACCGCTACTCTAGCCATCACACCGACGCCATTCTGACCCGCGACCACATGCACGCGCAGCGCTTTCTGCGAGAGGTCGATTCGGCCAGCGTCATGGTCAACACCAGCACCCGCTGTGCGGACGGCTTCGAGTTTGGGTTGGGGGCGGAGATCGGCATCAGTACCGATAAGTTTCATGCACGTGGCCCAGTAGGTATTGAGGGCCTGACTTCGCTGAAATACGTGGTGCTGGGCAACGGAGAAATACGGTCATGAACCACTGGCGAATACTTCTGGTTTCGGCATGTGTCGCGTTGTTAAGCGCATGCGCCGGGCTGCCGCACCACCCGGATCTGCCCCAGACCACGGCAATTGCGGTGGCCGAAGCTGCGCAAACCCCGCTGGGCAAGATAGCCACGGCCTCGCTGCCGCAAGATGGCGCCGCGTCGGATTCGGGCTTTGAACTGCTGCCCGTAGGTCCGTCTGCGTTGAATGCGCGCTTGGCACTGCTTGAGCGGGCAGAGAAAACCATTGACGCCCAGTACTACCTGATACAAAAAGACGGTACCGGGCTGGCCTTTTTACACGCCCTGCGCGCCGCTGCCCAGCGCGGGGTGCGCGTGCGGCTGCTGGTCGATGACCTGTTTACCGTAGAGTCTGAAGTGGTACTGCGGGCTATGGCAACCGTGCCGCATGTTGAGGTTCGCCTCTTCAACCCATTTGCTAACGCACGGTTCAGCAATGTGGGCCGTTTTTTAGGTGCAGTGGGTGATCTGGACCGTGTTAACCAGCGCATGCATAACAAGCTGCTGGTAGTGGACAACGCCATCGCAATTTCGGGTGGTCGCAATATAGCCGACGAATATTTCAACCATAACACCGACTCTAATTTCATTGACATGGACGTGATGAGCGCGGGCAAGGTGGTGCCACAACTGTCTAAGGCATTTGACATGTACTGGAACAGCGTGCAGGTGTATCCGCTGGAGACGATCACTGGGCCACCTTTGCCCGATATCGTGTCTGGTGGTTTGGCACTGCTGGACAGCAAATATGCGTTGCCGCGCGAAAAGCTCAGCGACGAAAGCATCTTGGGCGGGCTGGTGGAGCCATCACTGGCGCGCGGTAAATTGCCACTGGTTCCCGGTCATGCGCGGGTGTTGGTGGATGTGCCAAGCAAAGTTGGCAAGCACATTGGCTCTGTGAAAGAACTGCTGGATACGGTTAACAAAGGCGTGCTGGAGGTGATGGAATCGGCGCAAACCGAAGTCATCATGATGTCTCCGTATTTTGTGCCGCAGCAACGCCACTTGGACAATATGCGCCTGGCCATAGAGCAACACAAACGGGTGGTGGTCATCACCAATTCGATTGGCTCAACCGATGAGCCATTGGTCTATGCGGCGTACGCCAAGCGGCGCAAAGCCATGCTGCAAAGTGGTGTAGAGCTGTACGAGATCAACCCAGAAGACCCCGTTAAATTCAAAACACTGGGCGACTTTCGCTCGGTCAAGGGTGGCCTACATGCCAAGGTTGCGCTGATTGATCGGCAGCGGGTTTTTATAGGCTCTATGAACCTCGACTCGCGCTCGGCTGTAACCAATACCGAGCTGGGCATGATCATCGACAGCCCTGCCTTGGCACAAGACTTGTTGCGCACGATCCGTGCCGCCAACCTCACTTACCACTTGCGCTTAGGTCCGCAGGGCGAGATTGAATGGGTTGAGTTGGACGATGGGCGTGAGATTGTGCATACCAGCGAGCCAAATTTGGGGTACTGGGCGCGATTCAAGTTATTCTTGTTGTCCCCATTGGTCTCTGAGCGTTTGCTCTGAGGGCGGCGGCGGGGGCTTGAAAATTTAAAGCGCACCCATAAATACCTGCAATTGCGCCGACGTCCCGCGCATTTCAAAAACTCAACAAAGGCCCGCATGGTTCCCCATCTCGTTACTGCCCTGACCGGACCCATCAATGAACTAGAGCAGCGCATCCTGGACTCCATGCCCGCCATCGAACGCTGGTTCAGGCTGGAGTGGATGGAGCACACGCCGCCTTTTTATACCTCCGTCGACGTGCGCAATGCTGGTTTCAAGCTGGCGCCGGTAGACACCAATTTGTTCCCCAATGGCTGGAACATTCTGACCCAGCCGATGCTGCCGCTGGCTGTGCAGGCCGCCCAGGCGGCCATCGAAAAGATCTGCCCGGAGGCGCGCAACCTTTTGATCGTGCCCGACAACCACCTGCACAACACCTTTTACCTGAGCAACCTGGCGCAACTGCGCCGCGTGTTCCAGATGGCGGGGCTGAATGTGCGCATTGGCTCGATTAGCCCGGACGTCAAGAAAAGCGTCACCATGGAGCTGCCAAATGGCGAAAGCATCACGCTGGAGCCCGTAGTGCGTAACAAAGGCCGCATTGGCGTCAAAGATTTTGACCCCTGCACCATCTTGCTCAACAACGACCTGCGTGCGGGTGTACCCGGCATTCTGGAAGACCTTACCCAGCAATACCTGTTGCCGCCGCTGCATGCGGGCTGGAGCAGCCGACGCAAGAGCGCACATGCCAAGGCTTTTGAAGAGGTCTCCAAACGCTTTGGCAAGTTGATCGGAGTGGATCACTGGTTGATCAACCCGATGTTCGACAAATGCCCCGATGTAGATTTTTCTAGCGACGATGGTATGCAGGCCCTGATCGCCAAGACCGAAGGACTACTCACCAAGATCCGCAAAAAGCACAAGGAATACGGCATCAAGGAAAAGCCATTTGTCGTAGTGAAACCCGACAACGGCGACCCGCGCATGCCGATTTTGACCGTACGCGACGCCAAAGAACTGGAAGCATTGCGCGTGCAAATGAACAGCCAAATGGCGACTACTTCCAGTGCTGAGGCACCGATTTTTGACGTGTTGCTGCAAGAAGGCGTGTTGACTTGTGAGCGCGTCAACGATGCGGTGGCTGAACCGGTGGTCTACATGATGGACCGCTACGTGGTGGGTGGTTTCTACCGCGTGAACCCCCAGCGCAAGGTCGACGAAAGCCTCAATGCACCAGGCTCCAGCTTTGTTCCATTGGCTTTTGCTGAGAGCACGCACTTACCCCAACCGGGTGTCAAACCCGGCGCGAGTGCACCAAACCGCTTCTACATGTATGGCGTCATTGGCCGCCTTGCCATGCTGGCCGCCAGCTACGAATTGGAAGCCACCGACCCGCAGGCTGAACACTACGACTAAAGCCTTAGGGTTCGCGTAGCAGTCGGTAACCCACGGCGGTTTCTGTCAGCAAATGCTGGGGTTGGGTCGGATCTACCTCCAGCTTTTGGCGCAAATGTCCCATATAAATGCGCAAGTAGTGGCTGTGGTCCGTGTGCGAAGGACCCCACACCTCGCGTAGCAGTTGGCGGTGCGTAAGCACCCGGCCGGCGTTGGCGATCAGAACCGTCAACAGGCGGTATTCAATGGGTGTCAGATGAACTTCGTTCCCATTTCTGCGTACGAGCCGCGCTTGGCGGTCCACTTCCACTTCGCCAAACGAGTACACGCGGTCCGCCTCAACCGGCACGCCCGATGAATCGGAGCCGGAGGCATGCCGGGGTCTGCGCAGATTGGCGCGAACACGGGCCAACAATTCACCCACACCGAACGGCTTGGTCAAGTAATCATCGGCACCGGCGTCCAACGCGGCGATCTTGTCTGACTCTTCGGCGCGGGCTGATAACACGACGATAGGAACCGTAGACCAAGTGCGCACCGTGCGAATCAGGTCCAGTCCGTCACCATCGGGCAGCCCCAAGTCCACGATCAGCAAATCGGGCTTGCGAGTGCCCGCGTCTAGCGTCCCACGGTGTACGGTGTCCGCTTCAAAAACCTGCCAGCCCTCGGCCTCCAATGCAGTGCGCAAAAAGCGGCGAATTTGCGGCTCGTCTTCAATCAGTATGGCAACAGGGGTGGACATGAAGGTATGGCGTTGGGTTTCAGGTGGATTCCGTTTGCGGGGCGTCGGGCATGGGCGTGCGCGGCAGGCTAATAGTGAATTCTGCGCCACCGCCACTTGCCTGCGCTGCGGTGATGGTGCCGTGGTGCGCGTCCACTACCGCTTTGCAGATGGCCAAGCCTAAACCAAAGCCGCGTGTAGACGATTCAGTCTGTCCACGCGTGAATTTTTCAAACAGCGTGCTTTCTTGCCCTCTGACCGACTCTGGCAGGCCGGGTCCGTAGTCGCGAACACGCAGTTCAATGGTGTTGGGCGTGGCCCTGGCGCTGATCACAAAGGGTTCGGGTTCGCTGGTTGCCGAAACACCGTATTTCGCGGCGTTCTCCATCAGATTGACCAGTACCCGCTCCATCAGTACCGCATCAAACTCCACCAGCGGCAAATCCCGAGGCAGTTCGGTACGGACCGTAATGTTGCCTAAAGCGTGGCGCGCGGCACGGATGGCGCCGCCTACCACTTCCTCCACCGATTGCCAGTCTTTGTGCAGTTGGAGCTGGCCGCTTTGCAGGCGCGCCATGTCCAGCAAATTGGTGACCAGGGTGTTGAGCTGACGAGCCTCGCTGCGGATGGCCAGCGCGGAGGTGGCCTGCTCGTCCGCCAGTGGCGGGGTGGAGTGGACCAAGGACTCTGCCAGCCCAATCAGCGCAGTCAGCGGGGTGCGAACGTCGTGTGACATGGCAGCCAGCAAGGTATTGCGCAAGCGTTCCGACTCCATTTGCACAACCGCGCTTTGCGCCACCTCGACATAGTGCACCCGCTCCAGCGCAATGGCGATCTGCCGCGCCAGCGTTTCCAGTTGTTGCACTTGCTCGGGGATCAGCAGCCAGCGGGGGTAATTGGGTTGCACTGCCAAAACGCCGCGAATGCGCATGGGCGCTTGTAGCGGCACGTAATGCCAGGTGCTGGAGGGCAGGGTGGCCGTGCCCAGCCCTGCACGCTGTCCGTTGTGGAAGGTCCAGTCGGCGATGCTGGCATCTATAGTGTCTGGCAGCGCGTCACCCAGGCAGAGCTTGTCGTTGGCATCGGTCAGCAGCACTTTGGCCTGTCCACCAAAAGTTCTTTGAACCGCGGCCTCTCCCAGTTCCACAATCTGAACCGATTGCAAGGCGGCGGACAAGTCGCGTGTCAGTTCAAAGAGTGCCTGTGAACGCCGCTCACGGTTTGCGGACACACGGGCAGAAAAACGCAGATGCGCCGTCAGTTGGCCGATGAGCAGGCTTACAACCAGCATTACTGCAAAGGTCACCAGGTATTGCACATCGCTGACCGCAAATGAAAAGCGCGGCGGTACAAAAAAGAAGTCAAACGACGCCACTGCCAGCACGGCCGCAAGCATGGCAGGGCCTCGGCCCAGCTTGACTGCGACCAGCACCACGCACAGTAAAAACAGCATGACGATGTTGGCCAGATCAAACAAAGTGTGCAATGGCAGGGTCAGCACGGTGGTGAGCAGGACGGCGCCAAACGCCCAGGCATAGCGCGTCCAATTGCCCGGCTTACCCGTATCGGGATCATCCTCCATCGGATCGCGCGGCAAGGCATCGGGCAAGCGGCGTACGCTGTCGGTGTTCCCAACTTCGACAATGTCCAGCGCGGGTGCTAGCGTCGCCAGTTGACGGGTGATGGTTGGACGCGAAAAGCGCCACAAAGCGCTCCAGCGCCGTGGCGAGGGGCGCCCCACCATCAGCGTCGCGCAATTCAGGGTTTGTGCATGCTTCAAAAGTGCTTGTGGTATGTCGTCTGCGGCTAGCACGGAGGTATGGCCGCCCAGCTCTTCTGCCAGTTTCAACACGGCCAGCGTATGGTCGCGCACCGCCGGGGACAGTCTCTGCAGGGCTGGTGACTCCACATAGGCCGCATGCCATCGCACATTGAGTTGCCCGGCCAGGCGCGCCGCATTGCGAACTGCATGCTCGGCGCCAGCTTGCGGACCCACGCACACCAAGATGGCCCCCGATGTGTTCCAGGCAGGAGTGCCATGGCTACCTTGATGAATCGCAGACTGCAACTGCCTATTGCGGTAACTGCGTACGTCGTCGCCGACATGTTCTGCGGTGCGGCGCAGAGCAATTTCGCGCAAGGCGTAGAGGTTGCCCTTGCGGAAGAAGTTTTGTGTAGCGCGCTCAGCCTGTTGCGGTACATAGACCTTTCCAGCCTTGAGTCGTGCCAATAGTTCGTCGGCAGTAACGTCTACCAAAATAACTTCATCCGCATTGTCAAGCACCGTGTCTGGCACGGTTTCATTCACACGAATGCCGGTGATGGCGCCCACCGTGCCGTTGAGGCTCTCCAGATGCTGGACGTTGAGGGCTGTCCAGACATCAATACCGGCGTCCAATAGCTCAACCACGTCTTGCCAGCGCTTCGGGTGCCGCGACCCGCGCGCATTGCTGTGTGCCAACTCGTCCACCAACAAGACGTCGGGGTGGGCGATCAAGGCCGCATCCAGATCGAACTCTTGCAACACATGGCTCTGGTACGGTACTTTGCGCAGCGGTAGCAGTTTGAGGTCATGCAACAGCTCAGCGGTCTCCCGCCGCCCGTGGGTTTCCACCACGCCTACCAGCACATTGAGCCCAGTCTTTTGGGCGGCTTGCGCCGCGCTAAGCATGGCGTAGGTCTTGCCCACACCGGCGTTGGCACCAAAGTAAATCCGCAGCTTGCCGCGTTGCGCGCGCTTCTCATCAAGGCGGAGTTGATCGAGCAGCGCGTCGGGGTTGGGACGGGAGTCCGGTAATTGCATGGGATGAAAGCCTAACACTGTCATGCGGCGATGTGCTTCAGTGCAGCGCTTCGAGCGCCAGATTCAGCTTGAGGACGTTGACCTGGGGTTCACCCAGAATGGCCAGCAACGGCTGCTCGGTCTGCTGGTCTACCAAAGCCTGGACCTGGGCCACAGGCAGGCTGCGCGCTTTGGCCACTCGGGCTGCTTGGTAGTGTGCTGCCGCCGGGCTGATGTGGGGGTCCAGACCGCTGGCAGACGCGGTTACCAAATCCACTGGCACCGGGGCGGTGTTGCCTGGGTCTGCCGCGCGCAGCGCATCGATGCGACCCTTGACGGCATCGGTCAGCGCTGGGTTAAGCGGGCCCAGGTTGGAGCCGCTGGATGCAGATGCATTATTGGCCATGGGGCTGGTGGCCGAAGGCCGGCTCCAGAAGTGGCCCGCGTCTGCAAAGCTTTGACCGATGAGCGTAGAGCCCACTGGTTTGCCGTTTTTCGTGATCAGGCTACCAGCCGCTTGCGTTGGAAAAATGGCCTGCGCCAAGCCGGTGACCACCAGTGGGTAGACCACACCAGTAATCAGTGTGAGCGCTACGAACAGTATGAGCAAGGGGCGAATAAGTGTTTTCATAAAAAGTCCTGAATATGTGCAGTGGAAGGCGTTGATCACGCCATGTGCAGGGCAACGAGTAACACGTCAATGAGCTTGATACCTATGAAAGGAACGATCAGCCCGCCCAGGCCGTAAATCAGCAGGTTGCGGCGCAACAGCATGGCAGCACCCATGGGGCGGTACTTCACACCCTTGAGTGCCAGCGGAATCAGGAACATGATGATCAGCGCATTGAAAATCACCGCCGACAAAATGGCCGACGACGGGCTACCCAGTCGCATGATGTTGAGTGCCGCCAACTGTGGGTAGGTGGTCACGAAAATGGCCGGCAGGATAGCAAAGTACTTGGCCACGTCGTTGGCAATGGAGAAGGTGGTGAGCGAGCCGCGTGTCATCAGCAGGGCTTTGCCCGTCTCCACAATCTCCAGCAGTTTGGTGGGGTTGGAATCCAGGTCCACCATGTTGCCGGCCTCTTTGGCGGCTTGCGTTCCGGTGTTCATGGCTACGGCGACATCGGCTTGTGCCAGCGCCGGAGCATCATTGGTCCCATCGCCGGTC
>JBDTAG010000315.1:0-10155 GCA_039924745.1 Rhodoferax sp. | reverse complement strand
ACCACCAAACTTGGCAGCCAGCACGGAGGTGATGGCGGCTGTCAGTGTTGTCTTGCCGTGGTCAACGTGGCCAATAGTGCCTACGTTCACGTGGGGCTTGGTACGTGTGAATTTTTCTTTTCCCATTGTCAGACTCCGAAAAGTAATGGTTCAAATCAATGATCTTCGCTGCACCACCAACACAGCGTTGGCGGCACACATAACTGGTGCCCTTTGCGGGAATCGGACCCGCGACCTCTCCCTTACCAAGGGAGTGCTCTACCACTGAGCCAAAAGGGCAAATTCTTTACAAACCCATCATGACAAGATGACTGTGGAGCGGGGTAGGAGAATCGAACTCCTCGCTTTAGCTTGGAAGGCTAAGGTATTACCACTATACGAACCCCGCATAGGCTCATCCAAAAACAGTCAAGCTCATCACTTGGTGGAGAGGGCTGGATTCGAACCAGCGTACTCGTAAGAGGGCAGATTTACAGTCTGCTGCCATTAACCACTCGGCCACCTCTCCTAAGGTGAACCCCGGATTATGCCACGGGTTTTTGACCTTGTCATATCTGACCCATAAGATTTTTCTGATTAATGCCCATCACGCCAAGCCCGCGCCTGTGAAAAGTGCCCGCATCCGATGAATGGAACGGGAGGCCGCCGTGCCGACAATGGCGACGGATGATTGGCAGCCAACACCAAGTGACGGCTTGCATCAATCAACGATCGCTTGCTCTGCGCGTGCGCACCCCAGAGCATGAAAACCACCGATTGAGCACCTTGCGAGACGTGCCGAATGATGGCGTCGGTCAGCACTTCCCAACCCTTGCCCGCATGGCTGGCGGGCCGCCCCTCTTCCACCGTCAGGCAGGTATTTAGCAAGAGCACACCATTCAGCGCCCATTCCACCAAGCTGCCACCCGGCTGGGGCATAGCCGGAATAGGTGCGCCCAGATCGCGCAATTGCTCCTTGAAGATATTTCGCAGCGACGGCGGGAATGGCACGCCCGGCGCCACCGAAAACGCCAACCCCTCGGCCTGGCCGCGCCCGTGATAAGGGTCTTGCCCCAGGATGACGACCCGCACCGCTTCGGGCGGCGTCAGTTGCAACGCCCGCAGCGGTAGCGGCGGAAATATGCTGGCGCCGGCCACTAGGCGCTGGTCCAGAAATGCCAGCAAACCCTGCCCTGCCGTGGACTGGAAGAACCCATCCACCAACGGCTGCCAGCCCGCGGCTACCGGCCAGGCCGCAGGGTCTGCCGATTGCAGTCGATCATGCCCTGTGGCGAATAAATCCTGCGTTGCTACTGCTTCGTGTCCGGTAGATCGAGGCATAGACCACGCTGCTCAACCGAATAGGGCCGCCAAAGCTTCGCCCGGCTCCGGCGCGCGCATGAAGGCCTCGCCCACCAAAAACGCATTGACGCCTGCAGCACCCATGCGCAGCACATCTTCGCGGGTCTGGATGCCGCTTTCTGTAACCAAAATCCGGTCAGATGGCACAGACGCCCGCAACGCCAGCGTCGTGTCCAGCGTGACCTCGAAGGTCTTCAGATTGCGGTTATTGATGCCCACCAGCGGCGTCTTGAGTTTGAGCGCACGCTCCAGTTCAGCCGCGTCGTGTACCTCTACCAACACAGCCATGTCCAGGCTGCGGGCGATGGCCTCCAGATCTTTCATCTGCGCGTCATCGAGGCAGGCCGCGATCAGCAAAATGCAGTCGGCGCCCATGGCACGGGATTCGTAAATCTGGTACGGTTCCACCATGAAGTCTTTGCGCAACACCGGCAACTGGCAGCTTGCGCGGGCTTGCTTCAGATAGTCCACCTCGCCTTGGAAAAACTGTACGTCCGTCAAGACCGACAGGCAGGCGGCGCCACCTTCGGCATAGGACTGTGCGATGTCTGCGGGAATGAAATCTTCGCGCAACACGCCTTTGCTCGGGCTTGCTTTTTTGATCTCGGCAATCACAGCTGGTTTGCCCGCGGCGATCTTGGCTTTGATCGCACCAACAAAGTCGCGCGTCAACACCCGCGACTCCGCATCCTCCCGCACCATAGCCAGCGATTTGCGCTTGAGCGCTGCAGCGATTTCCTCGCGTTTGACGGCCACAATCTTGTCCAGAATATCACTCATAGTTGCCCTACATGGTTGGGGACAAAACGAAGGTTCTGTCCCGCACGATTATTGTTTTGCGAGTTCGCCCGACAGTTTGATCAATGCATCCAGCTTGCTTCGCGCAGCACCAGACTCAATCGCAGCGCGCGCCATTTGAATGCCCTGCGCCATGGTGGACGCCACATTCGCCGCATACAGCGCGACACCGGCATTGAGCACCACGATGTCCTTGGGTGGACCCGCCTGGTTGTTCAACACGCCCATCAGCATGGCCTTGGAGTCCTCCGCCGTCTCCACTTTCAGCGAACGGTTGCTGGCCATGACCATTCCG
This sequence comes from Rhodoferax sp., assembly GCA_039924745.1. Lineage (GTDB taxonomy): Bacteria > Pseudomonadota > Gammaproteobacteria > Burkholderiales > Burkholderiaceae_C > Allorhodoferax. Next base: position 7,721 of record JBDTAG010000315.1, on the reverse strand, counting down.
AAATCTTCGGGGTGGATTTCGTATTCGGTGATGAGGCCATCCTTGAGCTCACCGACCAAGGTGGCCGCACCCAGAGACACTTCATCCATGCCATCGCGGCCATAGACCACCACCGCATGCTCCGCACCCAAGCGTTGCATCACGCGCACCTGAATGCCGACCAAATCGGCATGGAACACACCCATCAGGATATTGGGCGCACCAGCCGGATTGGTCAGCGGGCCCAGCAAGTTGAAGATGGTCTTGATGCCCATTTCGCGCCGCACCGGTGCCACGTTTTTCATCGCCGGGTGGTGGTTGGGTGCAAACATGAAACCGATGCCGGTCTCGGCCACGCACTGGGCGATCTGCGTGGGCGACAGGTTGATGTTCAGCCCCAAGGACTCCAGCACGTCAGCACTGCCGCTCTTGCTGCTGACGCTGCGCCCGCCGTGTTTGCTGACTTTGGCGCCCGCCGCGGCGGCCACAAACATGGAGCAGGTGGAGATGTTGAAGGTGTGCGATCCATCACCGCCGGTGCCCACGATGTCCAACAAATGGGTCTTGTCCGCCACCTCGACTTTGGTAGAAAACTCGCGCATCACCTGGGCTGCAGCGGTGATTTCACCGATGGTTTCTTTCTTGACCCGCAGCCCGGTGGTGATGGCAGCCATCATGACCGGCGACATCTCGCCCGACATGATTTGGCGCATCAGGTGCAGCATCTCGTCATGGAAAATTTCGCGGTGTTCGATAGTGCGCTGCAAGGCTTCTTGCGGCGTGATGTGTCCAAGGGGGGTGGGCATGGTGAAGTCCTTTTTTGCTTGAAGCGTTTTATGCGTTAGGCGTCTGTGTGAGCGCCAGTTTGATTCCAAAACCGATAAACAGGGTGCCGGCGATCCGGTCGAGCCAGTGCATACTTTTTTGCACCAGCGTTGCGCGACCCGCCAGCCAAGCCGCGGCCAGCGCCCAGCCCAGATTCACCCACAGGCCGTTGAAGTTGAACAGCAGACCCAACAACAGAAAAGCCAGCGGCTTGTGCTCCACCGTGGGGGCGATGAATTGCGGCAAAAAAGCCAAGAAGAACAGCGCCACCTTGGGGTTCAGTGCATTCGTCCAGAAGCCGCGCAGAAAGATGGACTTATAGCCTTTTTGGCTTGTAGCCCTCGTGAAATCTACATGATGCGCTTCCAATTTCATAGCGTCATCGGGTTTGGAGAACAACAGGCGCACACCCACATACACCAGATACGCCGCTCCCAGCCACTTGAGAAAAGTGAACGCCGTGGCCGATGCCGCCATCAGCGCGCTAACACCCACGGCCGCCGCAAAGATGTGGACAAAGCAGCCGGCCGTAATACCCAGCGCCGCCACCATGCCCGCGCGGGCGCCGCCGCGCAACGCGTTGGCCACGATGTACAGCACGTCCGGGCCGGGCGTCAGGTTGAGCAGCAGGCCTGCGGCAACAAACAACAGCAATTGATCGAGTGGCATGGAGGTGCTAATCAAGCAGCGGCGTGGAAAAACTGGCGGATAGCGGCCACGGAACGGTCAACACCCGCAGCGTCCACATCCAGGTGCGTCACAAAACGCAGGCGGTACAAGCCGGTGGCGCGTATGCCCTGGGTCGCCAAAAAATCCATCAGCGCGGCAGATTGGCTGCGTGCGGCGTCGATCAAATCGACAAACACGATGTTGCTGTGCGGCGCCTCCACCACCAGCCCCTCAATACCTGCCAAGCCAACTGCCATGCGTTGCGCCAGCGCGTGGTCGTCTGCCAGGCGCAGCACATGGTGGTCCAACGCATGGATGGCCGCCGCCGCCAACATGCCGGACTGGCGCATGCCGCCGCCTGCCATCTTGCGCACGCGGTGGGCGCGGGCGATCAGCTCGCGGCTACCGCACAGGGCGGAGCCCACAGGTGCGCCCAGCCCCTTGCTGAAGCAGACCGACACGCTGTCAAAGCATTGGGCAATCCGCGCCGCTTCGTTGAACACGTCACCACCAGTCTGTGCCGCCTGCGCGGTGGCTGCGTTGAACAGCCGCGCCCCATCCAGATGGCGGCTTAGGCCGCGCTCTTTGGCCAGCGTGGTGGCCGCTTGCACGTAGTCGAATGGCAACAGCTTGCCACCCAGCGTGTTTTCCAGCGTCAGCATACGGCTACGTGCAAAGTGCGCGTCATCGGGTTTGATAGCTGCCTCAATTTCGGCCAATAGCAGCGTTCCGTCGGGCTGGTGGGCCAGCGGCTGCGGTTGCACGCTGCCCAGAACGGCAGCACCACCGCCTTCCCAACGGTAGGTGTGTGCCATCTGGCCGACGATGTACTCGTCGCCGCGCTGGCAGTGGGCCATGATGGCGCACAGGTTGCTCTGCGTGCCCGTGGGCATAAACAGCGCGGCCTCAAAGCCCAGCAGCGCCGCGATTTTTTCTTGCAGTGCGTTGACCGTGGGGTCGTCGGCAAACACGTCATCGCCCAATGGGGCCGCCATCATCGCCGCCCGCATGGCGGGCGTAGGTTGCGTCACGGTGTCGCTCCGCAGGTCGACCACGCTTGCCTGAAGTGTATTAGTCATATTGGCCTCTAGCCCTCGTGGACAATGCGTATGCAGCTATTGTTTTCATAGTACGTCGGTTTTGCACTAGCGCAGAAAATTCTGCAGCATGGCGTGGCCGTGCTGGGTGAGGATGGACTCGGGGTGGAACTGCACGCCCTCCATGCGCACGGCGTCAGCCAGGCCGGTGTGGCGCACGCCCATGATCTCGCCATCGTCCGTCCACGCGGTGATGGCCAACTCCTTGGGGCAGCTCTCGCGCTCGATGGCCAGCGAGTGGTAGCGGTTGACGGTGAACTGCTTGGGCAGGCCGGCAAAGACGCCCTCTTCGGTGGTGGTGATCAGCGAGGTCTTGCCATGCATCAGTTGCTGGGCCCGAATGATCTTGCCGCCCAGCGCCGCGCCAATGCTCTGGTGACCGAGACAGACGCCCAGAATCGGCAGCTTGCCCATGAAGTGCTGGATGGCCGCCACGGAGATGCCCGCTTCGGCTGGCGAGCACGGGCCGGGCGACACCACCAACCGATCCGGCTTGCGCTGAGCAATGCCTTCAACGGTGATCTCGTCGTTGCGGAACACTTCGACCTCAGCACCCAGCTCGCCAAAATACTGGACGATGTTGTAGGTGAAGCTGTCGTAGTTGTCGATCATGACCAGTTTCATGCGGTTTCTCCTCTGCGCAACCGCGCAAATTCGCGGTGCTCAAAAGAGATGCAGACTTCCATCATGCTGCGGTAAATGGCTTCAATGACGGCAGGCTCGCCGCCCTCGGCCAACGCCTGCTTGCGCACGCGGTCGACGATGGTTTGAATGCGGCCTTCATCGCGCACTTGGTTCTCGTCCTGCTTGATGCGGGCGGCTTGGGTCATATAGCCACTGCGCTGCACCAGCAAGGGCACCAACACATCGTCCAGCGCGTCCACACAGCGGCGCACATCGGTCATCGTGTTGCAGTGCTGTACTTGTTCAATTGCTTGCTTGTTCATGGTTATTCCAATCCTTCTTCAACCAGTTCGGCGGCGCGCAACAGCGCGCGGGCCTTGGCCTCTGTTTCTTTCCATTCCAGCTCGGGTACGCTGTCGGCCACCACTCCGGCGGCGGCCTGCACATACAGGGTCTGGTTCTTGATGATTCCGGTGCGGATGGCAATAGCCACATCCATGTCACCGGCGTAACTCAGGTAGCCGCAAGCACCACCGTAAAGACCGCGCTTGGTGGGCTCTAGCTGGTCGATCAGCTCCATGGCGTGCACCTTGGGCGCGCCGGTTAGCGTGCCTGCGGGGAACGTCGCCTTGAGCACGTCCATGCTGGTCATACCCTCCAACAGCGTGCCCTCGACATTGCTGACGATGTGCATGACGTGGCTGTAGCGCTCGACGCAAAAAGAGTCGGACACCTTCACACTACCGACCTTGGCGATACGGCCAATGTCGTTGCGGGCCAGGTCGATCAGCATCACATGTTCGGCGCGTTCTTTGGGGTCGCCGACCAGCTCTACTTCGGCGGCCTTGTCCAGCTCGGGCGTGGCACCGCGGGGGCGCGTGCCGGCCAACGGGCGAATCGTTATCTTCGTGGACGTGGCCCCCACGCTTGCCACTGCGTGTGCTGCGCTGCCCCCCAAGGGGGCCTTCGCGTCTTGGGGCGGCCCGGCGACACTCACGCCACCCACCGTCACCAACTCTTGCCGCACCAGAATTTCTGGCGACGCCCCCACCACATGGAAATCTCCAAAGTGGTAGTAATACATATACGGGCTGGGGTTCAGCGAACGCAACGCGCGGTACAGCGACAGTGGCGACTCGGTATAGCGCTTTTTAATCCGCTGGCCCACTTGCACCTGCATGAAGTCGCCACCGGCGATCAATTCCTTGGCGCGCTCCACGGCGGCGATGTAGTCGGCCTTGGCAAAGTCGCGCTGGGCCGGGTGGCTTTGCGTGGGTTTGACGGCGGGAATGTGCACGGCATGTGCGAGACGGTCTTTTAGCTCGCGCAACCGCTGCTCGCCCAGCACATAAGCACCCGGCTGGCCGGGGTCTGCATACACAATCAAGTGCAGCTTGCCCGACAGGTTGTCGATGACGGCCAGCTCTTCGCATTGCAGCAGCAGGATATCGGGGCAACCCAGCTCGTCGGGTGGGCAGGTGTGCTGCAGCTTTTTCTCGATATAGCGCACGGCGTCGTAGCCAAAGTAGCCAGCCAGACCGCCACAAAAACGTGGCAACCCAGGGCGCAGTGCGACCTTGAAACGCTTTTGGTAGTCGGCAATAAAGTCCAGCGGATTGGCGGTAGACGTCTCAACCACCACACCATCCGTCACCACCTCGGTACGCGCTTGGTCGCCAAAGCCACTGGCGCGCAATAACGTGCGCGCCGGCAGACCAATGAAGCTGTAGCGCCCAAAGCGCTCGCCGCCGACCACAGACTCCAGCAAGAAGCTGTACTTTCCGTTGTCGGGGTCGTCCATTTGATCCGGCGTGTGGGCCAGCTTCAGGTACAGCGACAGCGGCGTTTCCAGGTCGGCAAAAGCCTGGGCCATCAAAGGGATGCGGTTAAAGCCTTGGGCGGCCAGCGCTTGGAATTCGGATTCGGAAATCACGGGTTGCGTTCCTCTCTCATTGCAGAGCGGCTTTCAGGGCCGCCAACGTTCCACGGGTTTACAACCGGGTGCGTTTTATTCAAACCGATTCCCCAAGGCAGACTTGGGGAAGACTGGGTGCGCGCAAGATGTCGGATGGAGGGTCCGTGCCGCTTGTTCACGCGGAACCCGGTGCGAACGGCGCGCAAAGCGCTTGGATTTCAGGCGCGTGCGGCAGACACGGGTTCGGGCATAACGGTCAGCGTACGCCAGGGCCAGGCTCCCCGGTCGCTACAACCCGTTAAAAAAATATGGTGAACGAACATGCAGGTAAGTGTATCAAACCAAGCGATGCGTCTGCTTTGGCACCAAGCCAGTGCCATCTCCGGTAAAACCCTAGGGTGTTACTGGATGTAAACGGCGCAGAATGGTGACATTAAAACGAACGACCGTTCATTTTTTCCCGAAATGGAGATTTCATGCGTCTGATTCACAAAATATTAACGGCTGTCGCAGCTCTGGTTGTGGGCGTAAGCGCCTTAGCAGCGCCCCTCGTCATTCATGGCGTCAAAGTGCCGGACACTGACATGGTCGGCGGTACTAACCTGCAGCTCAATGGCGCGGGCACCCGCATCAAGGTCGTGTTCAAGCTCTATGTTGGCAGTCTCTACACCACGAAAAAAGTGGGCACGCTGGAAGAGTTGATAGCAGCGCCCGGCCCCAAGCGCCTGACCATGACATTTTTGCGAGAAATCGAAGCGGGTGCTTTTGGTAAATTGCTGACACGTGGGGTTGAAGACAACATCGGCAAAGCTGCAATGTCCAAGTTGGTTCCCGGTCTGATACGGATGGGTGAAATTTTTGCCGCAAACAAAGTGCTCTTGCCAGGTGACGTCATCACCCTCGACTGGATTCCAGGCAAAGGCATGGTTGTCACTGCCAAGGGCGTCGTACAGGGCGAACCCTTCAAGGAACCGGATTTTTACCACGCCATCATGGCCATTTGGTTTGGCAATGCGCCAGCCGACTACATGCTGAAGGACGCCATGCTGGGCAAAGAATAGCGCCAGCGGTTTCGCCGCATAAAAGCCTGCACCGCTTTGGCGTGCAGGCTTTTTTTGTCCAAAATGCGGCTAGATTCAGGGCGCAATCAGAGTGGCAAGCGACTGCCGCATGGCGTCAATCACAGCCTTGTAATCGGGCTTGCCAAAAATAGCGCTTCCGGCCACAAAAGTGTCGGCTCCGGCGTCCGCCGCGTGGCGGATGTTGTCGATCTTGATGCCGCCGTCCACCTCCAGGCGGATGTCCTTGCCAGTAGCGGTAATGCGCTTGCGCACTGCTTCAATCTTGCGCAGCGCCGAGTCGATGAAACTTTGCCCGCCAAAGCCGGGGTTGACACTCATGATCAGAATGAGGTCGATGTCCTCTATCACCCAGTCCAACACGTCCAGCGACTCCGCGGGGTTGAACACCAGCCCGGCCTTGACGCCTTTGGATTTGATCGCCTGGATGCTGCGGTGCGGATGGAGCGCGGCATCCGGGTGGAAGCTGATGTAGTCGGCTCCGGCATCGGCAAAAGCCGCGGCCAGCGCGTCCACAGGAGAAACCATCAAATGGACGTCGATCGGCACGGCCACGCCAGCGGCTGTCTTGGCGTGGGGCTTCAAGGCCTGGCAGATCATGGGACCAAACGTCAGGTTGGGCACATAGTGGTTGTCCATGACGTCGAAGTGGATCCAGTCGGAACCAGCGGCAATCACGTTTTTAACTTCATCACCCAAGCGGGCAAAGTCGGCGGAGAGTATGGAGGGGGCGATTCGGAAGGTCATAACCGGAGTTTAAACAACCGGATAGCATTGGCGGCATGTCAAAGTACCATTTATCTGTCGAAGTTATCCCCCAATTCCTGCCGGACCAGTCTGCACCGGACCAAGGCCTCTACGTTTTCGCCTACACCATCACCATCAGCAACACTGGAGAAGTGGCGGTGCAAGTGATCTCGCGTACATGGAATGTCAACGATGCCAACGGCCACACTGAAAAGGTCAAGGGCTTGGGCGTTGTTGGCCAGCAACCGCTGCTCAAACCCGGTCAGGCGTTTGAATACACCAGCGGCACGCGGCTGCGTACGCCCACCGGCACCATGCACGGCAATTTTTTCTGCGTCGCAGAAGACGGTGAAAAATTTGACGCTGAGGTGCCAATGTTCGTGCTCGACGCGCTGAGCGGCGAGTCTGGTGTGGGTGGATCGCGCATTCTTCACTGATGGCAATTGCCAAAGGCAATGTGCTGGGTGAGTTCGCGCTGATCCAGCGTTTCTTCACACGCCACACCCCACGCGCGGTGATCGGCGTGGGTGACGACTGCGCCTTGCTGCAACCAGCGCCTGGCATGCAAATGGCTATTTCCACTGACATGCTGGTGGCGGGTCGCCATTTTTTTGCCGACACCGACCCGCGTGGCCTGGGGCACAAGGCGCTGGCCGTCAACCTGAGCGACCTGGCCGCCTGCGGTGCCACGCCGATGGCCTTCACGCTGGCGCTGGCGCTGCCCGGCATCAACGAAACGTGGCTGCAGGGCTTTTCACGCGGCCTGCTGGCGCTGGCCGACGCCCA
>JBDTAG010000314.1:0-3799 GCA_039924745.1 Rhodoferax sp. | reverse complement strand
TCTACTGGGCGCAGCGCCTGTCGATCCGCTATGAGATCACGACCCAACGTGTCAGGATTGAAAAGGGCCTTTTGTCGAAGTCTAAAGAGAGTGTGGAGCTTTTCCGCATTGACCACTTCGATGTTTTGAAACCGTTGGGCATGCGCTTGGCTGGGCACTGCCTGCTGCAACTGCGTTCAAGTGACACCAACTTTTCGACCGTAGTGGTTTATGGCATTCCCGATTTGGAGAAGTTGGCAGACTCTCTGCGAGAGTGTTCGCTGCGTGAACGTTCCAGAAGGCGGATTACAACAATAGTTCAGGCTTAAAAAGTGCACTAGCCCTCGTGGAATATGGATAGTTTGCTATCAAATCTGCAAACTTACACCTGTTCTCACTTCAGTCTTTGGGACTGAAAACCAAAGTAAGAGAAGGCGGTACCCTTCCATCCACATCGCGCGGCAAAACCTCAGTCTTGTCGATGGCGTTAAGTACCGCTTCGTCCCAAGACTTTATGCCACTGGATTTAACGAGTTTGCGGCTGATGATGGTCCCGTCTGGCGACGTCCGCACTTCCACCTCGGCAGTAGGGTTGCCGGCTACCGATTCGGTGTAGGTGATGTTGGGCTTGATACGCGCCCGTATGCGGCCGCCATAGCTAGCAGATGGTCCAGACGATTGCTTTGCAGAACCTGTAGACGTTGCGTCACCAGACCCCGATGTCTGGTTGGCCATGCGGTTCATTCGTTCGATCTGTAATTTGCGCAACTCAGCTAATTTTTTGGCGTCCGCTTCTGATTTGGCTGATTTCGCTTTTTGCTGCTCCAACTGCTGCTTTTTGTCTTGTGCCAGTTTTTCGCGTAGCTCGGCTTCGTGGTCTTCTTTTTCTTTCTCGAGCTTCTTGGCTTTCTGCGCTGCTTCTTTCTGGCGTTTTTCTGATTGCTTTTCTAGTTCCAGACGGTCCCGTTCCTGTTCTCGTTCTTTCTCTTTCAACTGACGAGCCTTTTCCTTTGCAATGGCGATGCTGGGATCTGGCACCACCGGAACTGGAGCAGGAGGAGCTACGACCTCTTTAACTACGGGCGTTGGTTGGGGCTCTGGAGGCGGAGGGGCCGGGTCTGGAGCCCGAGGCGCAGCCTGCACTGGCAGCGCCGACCACAATTCGGCTTCTACTGTGACAGGCGTTGGGTCACGTTTCCATTGCACGCCGACAGACAACACGGCTAGCAGTAATAAATGTGCGGCAATAGCCAAGGCGAGTGCGCGCACCAAACCCGGGGTGGGCGGTGGAGCAAACTCCAGGCGGGCTTGATCGGCGTTCATCGATAGGGTGGTTGCACAGTGCGGAACGTAGAACGCTTTCAGTTGGCCAATTGAACCGACAAACCAACCCTTTGAATACCCGCACGCTGCAAGGTGTCCATGACTTTGACTACGCTTTCGTATTTTGCGTTCTTGTCGGCACTGATGACGACGGCTGATTTGGACGCTGTTTCACCCGAGCTACTTTGCGCGTCCTTGACCGTGCGGGCAAGATTCTTGAGTGTTAGCGCCGTGGTTTTGTCTTTGATCTTCATTTCAAGGCCATCGTTCTTGCCCAACACGATTTGGATGATCAAGTCTGGCTGACGCGAGGCCTTACCAACGCTGGGCAGGTCAATCATGCTGGGCGTGATCAGCGGTGCGGTCACCATAAAAATGATCAGCAGCACCAGCATCACGTCGATGAAGGGCACCATGTTGATCTCGTTGATCGTGCGGCGACCACGGCCGCGATGAGATACAGCAGGCATGGCAGTTAGCGCGCAGTGGGTGCGCTAGGCTGCGCGCCGACATTGCGCTGCAAGATGTTTGAAAATTCTTCGATGAACGTCTCTTGTTGGGTAGCAATTCGATCAATGTCACGCGCGAAACGGTTGTAAGCCACGACGGCAGGGATGGCTGCAAAGAGGCCGATAGCAGTAGCAACCAGTGCCTCTGCAATGCCGGGCGCTACAGTGGCCAATGTGACCTGCGTTAAGGCGGCCAAGCCTACGAATGCGTGCATGATTCCCCACACGGTACCAAACAGGCCAACGTAGGGTGATACCGAACCTACAGATGCCAGAAAGGACAGGTTGGTTTCAATCACGTCCATTTCCCGCTGAAAGCTGGCTCGCATGGCGCGGCGTGCGCCGTCCATCAGCGTTCCCACATCAGTGATGCGGCGCTCACGCAGTTTTTGAAACTCGCGCATGCCACTGGCGAAAATGCGCTCCATCGGGCCACCATCGCCAGCAGTTTTGGACGCCTCGGCAAACAAATCGTTAAGACTTGCACCAGACCAGAACTCACGCTCAAACGATTCATTCAGTGACTTGACTCGGTTCAGTGCAAAGTACTTGCGAAAAATAGCAGCCCAACTGGTGATGGACACCACCATCAAAAGCAGCATGACGGCTTGGACCACGATACTGGCATTGAGCACCAGATGAAGAATAGATAAGTCTTGGTTCATTGCGTGGATTTCGGATGGTAGTGCGAGGCAGATTTCTCGGTGGGAATTAGAGCAGATATGCGCGTAAACGTTCCACAGCTTCTTGTAAATGTTCCATTGAGCTGGCTGTCGAGAAACGCACAAAATGCTCGGTCTGCTCAGTACCGAAGTCACGCCCTGGTGTGATCGCAACATGGGCTTTGTTCATGACTTCAAATGCGAAGTCCCAACTGTCTTTAATACCCAATTTGGTACAAACTGCGGAGCAATCAGCCCAAGCATAAAAGGCGCCGTCGGGTATGACAGGTACGGTAAGTCCCATGGCATTGAGCTGCGGTATGAAGTAGTCGCGTCGGGCTTTGAATTCACTTCGACGTTGCTCATAGAGCGCCAGACTTTCTGGTTCGAAACATGCCAGCGCCGCATGCTGGGCGATCGTACTGGGGCAGATGAACAGGTTTTGGGCTAATCGCTCAATGACAGGTACCAGTTTTTCGGGAACTACCATCCAACCTAGGCGCCAGCCTGTCATGTTGAAGTATTTGCTGAAACTATTGATGCTGATAATGTCCTCGTCCAGTGCTAGCGCAGTGTGACCGTATTGCACTTCAAAGCTGAGGCCCAAATAAATTTCGTCCACCAGTGTGACACCACCATGCATTTGCACAACGCGATGGATGTCACGCAAGGCGTCTGGGTGAATCGAGGTGCCTGTGGGATTAGAGGGCGATGCCAACAAGACACCGCGCGTGCGGGGGCCCCATGCAGAGCGCACCGCGTCAGCGCTGAGCTGAAAGCGGTCTTCGGCAGAGGTTGGAACCAATACGGCGCAGCCTTCCGCTGCAGATACGAAGTGCCGATTACAAGGGTAGCTCGGGTCGGGCATCAGAATCTGATCACCCGGTTCAATCAAGGCCATGCAAGCCAGATGCAAAGCAGCGGATGCACCCGCCGTCACAACGATCCGACCGGCAGGCACGTCAACACCAAAACGTTGCGCATACCAACTGCTGATGCGTTCACGCAATTGTGGGAGTCCAGTCGCCGGCGTGTATTGCGTGCGCCCATCCTGTATAGCGCGTTTAGCCGCCTCTTGTACCAGCGGCGGTGCCGTGAAATCAGGCTCACCAATATTCAGAAAAATCATGGGCGTGTCGGTATGCGCAACCGCTTGGCCGAGGGTGGCAGCAGCCTTGGCCACCTCCATGACATAAAACGGTTCGATCTTTTGGGCGCGGGACGATATTTGCATGGGTGTTGCTGACGTTCGCTTACACGCGGGGCTTCTTGTTATGGTTGCTCCGATCGGACTCTACTTCGGCAGCACGCAGCGTAGGCGCTAAG
>JBDTAG010000313.1:0-7712 GCA_039924745.1 Rhodoferax sp. | reverse complement strand
CACCAGTGGTGCTGGCTCCGGACGATTGCAAGCTTGCAGCCGTCAACCCCGGCGCGACACTTGCAGCGGAAGCGCCCGCTGTTGATTTGCCACCCATGACTTGGCTTAAGAGTGACGCAATTTTCTCAGCATTGCCGTTTTGCACAGGGTAGACATGCAACCGCGTTCCACTCTTGCTGCTATTGCGGTCCAAACGCTCCACCCAAATACGCGCCTGTTCCAAATACTGGGGGCGGGGGCTAACCACAAACACCGCATTCATACGTTCGATGGGAATGATGCGCAGCAGCCCGGCAAATGGGCTTTTGGACTTTTCGCCAAATAGTATTTCCAACTCAGGCAAGATGCTTTTGACATCCACACTCTTCAGTGTGAACAGCCCGACCGACATGCCCGACAACCAATCCAAATCAAACACGCTCACGGTCTCTAGCGCGTGGCGCATTTCACCCTCTCCGCCTGCAAGCATCAGCAAGTTGCGGCTTTCGTCCACGCGCAGAATGCTGCCCTCGGGTAACAGTGGCTCCAAGATTTTGGCCATTTCACGCGCGGCTATGTATTGCAGCTGCACGATCTGCACGCCGTAGCCGGATTGCATGGCGCCCATTTGCGGTGTGGTGGACCCCCGCAAGGCATTGTTGAGCGGACTGATCTTGTAAGTGCCGTTTTCTTTAACCATGGCCGCGCCGTTCATGCGCAACACAGTTTCCAAAATGGGAGTCACCGCAGCGCGGTTAATGGCTTGGCTGGTGTGGATAGTGACCGTGCCATTGACTTTGGGATCAATGGTGTAGTTTTGGTTGAGCATGTCGCCCATGATTACGCGAACCACCTCACGCAGGTCAGCGCCTTCAAAGTTGAGCACAATATCTTGCGCCCCACCTGTGGGGGCCGTTATGTTGGCGGGTTTAACAAAGACGCCGGTGCCGGGGACGAGCTTGATGCCATCATCTGATTGGGGCTTTTTAGCCTCAACGATTGGCATGGCATTGCCGTCGCCAGATGGCTTTGCAGGTGAAGAGGCCGCTTTGTATGGCGCAGCTGCGGGCAAAGCAGCCGATTCGAGCTGCTGCGAAGGTTGAGATGCGCAGCCTAAAAATACAGCCGGTACGCAACAAAACAATGCAAGCACGAGGGCTGAGTGTTTGTGGGAGTTATTGTTCATTAGCATTCCTTCAGTATTCGGTTGCGCACGCAATCCAGAGCTATTTTTTGAGATTTTCACGGTTGTTTCTTGCCATCGGCACGTGCAGGACCAGGAGGCTGGGGATCCAATACGGCGCCCATTGGTTTCCCTGTCGGATGCGGTACCGCCGAGTTACTACTACTGGCAGGCTGGCTAGGTGACGATGCAGCAGAAGCCGGTGGCGCTGGCGGCAGTGGGGCGGCTGTAGCCGGAGGTTGAGCAGGTAGTCGTTGTGCAACCACACCCTTTGGCCCTGTCTGCACATTGAGAATCAGCTCTTCGCTCTCAGCCCCTTGGCGCAAAACTACGCGGGATGCCTGCACTTCCCCTACCGTCAATCCGCGAGTTAGTCCGTTCAATGCGATGGTTTCTACCTTGTTGGTCTGGACATCGCGCAACAACGCTGAGCGTTGAGTGGGTGTAATCAGTACGCCGACCAATAGAAACTGCCCTTTTTTCATGGCGGAGACTCCACCCTTACTGGCAATCGCAGCGGAGCGTCGATTGACGGAAAAGAGTGAACGAGAGATCACCTCGGAAAAGCCCGTGTCTTCTGGCGGAAGCTCGAATTCTGGGAGCACATTGAGCGCCCGAACCGGGGTCTGTGGGATATTTTGCATTTTCAACAGATCACGCTCAAGCCGAAGGCCGTTTTCCCATTCCCAAATCAACACACCAGATAGCATTACTGCTGCGGCTACCAATACGATGGCGATGTACTTTTCTCGCTGCAGGGTTGCTTTCATGGCGTGCCTTTCACGGCATAGCCAGATAAGTCAAACATAACGACCAGGTCAGGCTCATTGGCCGGCTCAGCGCGTGTAACGACCATGTTGTTTGCGCGAATCGAAAAGTTGTCCACAAAGAGATAGGGGTGCGCCGACTCCAGGGCATACAACATCCCTTTGACGGCACTTAGCGGGGCGATCAATTGAACTTGGACCGTAACTTTTCGATACGCTCCCTCATCTTTACTCGGTAAGGGCTGAATGCTATTGACCTTTGCGCCATTAGCGTCGAACACGGCTTGGGCTTGTTGTTGCAAGTCCGCGGCAACTATCGAAGGGCTGCCACCCTTCAGAAAGTGGCGTTTTGCCTCCAACGCCTTAACCGTTACGGCTTGTTTTTGCAGCCCATCCTTCATACCGATGATTCTGGCGAATCGATCCAGGCGATTGACGGTTTCATCCAAAGCGCCATCGTAATGGCGGTTGAGGAGCCAGACTGGTAAGGCGATAGCTGTCATCAGCAGCAAAACAACCAGCACGAGTATGGAAAGTGCAGCCACTTTTTTCTGTTGTGAATTCAATGGCTTCATGGCGACTTACCCGCAACGGATGGAGGAGTTGGCGATGCTGGTAAAGGCGCTGATGCAGGTTTTGATGGCGACCGTAACTGGATAGTCAGTTGGTACCGTTCCGTCCCCGCAAGCTGCCCTTTGAACGATGTCCCCAACTTCGCGTCGCCGAACAAGCTGGATTGCTCCAACAAGCCAATGAGTCGGGGAGACGAACCCGTTTCGCCTTGAATTTGCAATTCCTGCCCCTTCAAATCGAACACTTGCACCCACGTGTCATCCGGAAGAGTTTGCGTCAGCTCTTGCAACACTTGAATGACCGCAGGCGTCGATTGACGCTTTTCCAACAAGTAGTTGTGGGTTTCCACTCGCTTGTCCAAATCGGCACGAACGACATTGACTGCTTCTGCCGATTTCTTACCTTTGTCGGCCCAAGGAAGCAACTGCACGATGGCTTCACGCTTAATGATCACTGGCATTGCCAAAGCTGCAAACGCCATAACAACAACTAAGCCCGCTAGCCAAGGGTTGGCACCATGCCGCCACGGTGACGGCGCGCTACCTTGCTCCATCGGCATCAGATTGAGCAAACGGCCTTTGGCAACCAATTCATCAACAAATAGTCCACGCACTTCAATACCCATCTCGGCCAAGGTTCTAACGGCGATGTCTGTTGCCGCCCTTGGAGTCGCGACAAACTCCACAGTCAACTGACCCGCATCAAAATCCTTCGCCAACACCACGTAGTTAAAGTAAATCTTGTTTGCTGGAAATGGTGTGTGCTGTTCTGCTTGAAACGCAAGGACCTGGCGTAAATTTTCCTCTGCCGCCAGAGGTACGGTAACAATTTTTCGCATCACTTGGCCAGTGGACAAGCTAAGGGCTGCGACGCTAGGGCTTAGGACGTCGGGCTTGCGAAAGCTCGCATTGACTTGCCCAAGGGGAATCAAAACGTAGTTATCCAGCGTCAATTCGGAAGATCGCATCCAGGTTGGCACCATGCTGGATAGCTCTCCCAACCACCACCGTAAAAACCGATTGGTCTGGATTTGCTTTTTCAAACTAAGCCAAGTGCCGTTGAAATTATTCAATAAAACCGTCATTTCTTTTCCGAAGATTATTCGCTTCCACCCTCACCCCATGCCAGCAAAGTGACCGGGTGCTTGGGGTCTGGGGTTATTCGCGCTATTGCTTGGCGCACAAAAACTGTGCCATCTGTCATTTTGGCCTCACTACGGGCTGTAAACACAGGTGTACCCGCTGCTCCCGAAGCAAATCCACCGGCAGAAGCAAAAGGAGGCGCAGCCTGCCCAGACGCCACCACGCTGCGACGTAGTTCCAAATATTGATCTACCAACTCAGGAGTAACCCCTGGAATAGCTAAAAGCGCCCCTCTTGGTGCAATTGCAACATTCACGCCCGCCTGTTTGGAATAAACCGTCAGTGATGGCTCCAGTTTGTGAAACAGTTCAGGCGTCATGCCCAGCACCCTTTGCAACTCATCTATGGTTTCAAAAGGAGCGTTGGTAGGAACGTAACTCTTACCTGCTGCGACATATTCGTCTTCCTCGGCACCGTGGAGTCTTCTGAGGTTGTCACTGTCACGCCAATCCTGGACGCAGTCCGCCAACGCAACTGCAGCATCGTCGCTCAAACCGACAGAACGAAACAGCCCTAAAAGCAACGCTTCTGACGCAGTATTGATATCAATTTTACCAGACTCATCTTGAATCGAAACTCGCACTACCCCACCGTCAAAGGTAAGTTCGTGCGCCAGACCGTTACCCATCCACCGCTGCACTTGCGTTACAGGCTTTATCAATTCATACCAAGCCCGCTGCACACCCGCATCGGCTTGCGCCTGTGCCTGCGCTGTTGAAAGCAGGTTGCGGGCGATTTGCGCCTCTCCGCGCATACTGAACGCAAAATTTCCAGCGATCACGGACAACAGAGTAATCACCCACAGCACAAGTATCAATGCGACGCCCCGCTGTCGTTTCATCGTGGTGTCTCCGTATTCAACTGGGGGGCCACCACAAAACTTGGCCACTCTGAGCCATCGGCAAAGCGAACCTGAATCCTGATGAGCAACGGCATGGTTGTCACGCTATCCCAACGATCCACCCAGCGGGGCACAGCATTCGCACTCTCCCTACCAAAGTAACTCAACCAGATATCGTCGACAGCATTGAGCTCGGCACCAGCCAATACCATTTCTTTAGTCTGATCCAGCGCAGAAAAATCCGTCATGGAGGGTACGACGGGGAGTTGTCGCCAGGTTAATCGGCGGCCTTGTCCTGATTCTTCAAGCTCTAGCGCAACTGCGTACAACCCGCCAACACCTATGCGTGAAGGCAATGGCGCAACAAAATTGAGTTTGTGGCGTTCACCTAGAAACGCAAACCCCTGGGCAGTTGGAACCTTCCAACGATACGGATAGACCCGCTCCATCTCGCTGCGCAAAAAACCCTCTACCGAGCGTACGGAATTCAAGTTATCGACCTGCTTCTGTACAGAATCCCAACTTCGCACGGCCAACTTCAAACCTCCAAACAGCAGAACGAGGATAAAGCTCAGCAACGTCAAGGAAATCAAAAGCTCCAACAGTGTGAAACCCTGCTGCTTCACTACGGAGTCGCGTTTCTTTGCGCTCACTGACGTGGCCCTAACCGAATGGAGGTGAGCTCAATCTGCTTATCACGCCCATCTTCATGCCAGGCTACTGTTGTACGTACAAAAAACTGGCGCACCGGCATCAACAGTCGGTCCGCCTCACCGCCGTCATCGACTGCGGCAACATTGACGCGCCATGTCAAACTGGAGTTGACTTGCCCGCTGTCTTCACCCGGCACAAGAGGCTGCTCGATGCCAACGGCGGCCAATTTTGACTGCGCCAAGAATACTGCGCGACTGTAACTATCAGACGACCGCGCATTACGCATACCGCCAGAAAAAATGTGCAGAATTACCGCCATGGTCAAAGACAGCACGACGAAAGCTACCAACACCTCGATCAAGGTCATCCCTTGGCAACGGTTGCGCATGGTCAGTCGATGATGGCGACCTGGCCGGTCAACCAATTAATATCTACATCGTAATTGCGCTCGTGTGCGCTCAACGTGATGCGCCCCCCTGTGGATCCGCCATCAGGAAAAAACCGGATAGCACCTGTATTCCCATTGATCAACTCAGACTGTGCGGTAAATAGCTTCACGGCCACGCTTTTGGGAAGATGGTAAATGCGCTGGTCTCCACTGAGTTGAAACTGATGGCCTTCTACGTCAACCGTCAGCACAGCCTCTCGCCGATGCGCCACTGCATCACCACGTGCCTTACGCAAACCAGCAGCCAATTGGCGTGCGGAAGCCTTGAGCTCAGTTCCTGAAACTCCAGAAGAAATCATCGGAGATGCCAGTGCATAGGCCATGGCCATGATGACCATGACTACCATCAACTCGATTAAGGAAAACCCGCGCTGGAGCGCCAGGCTTATTTTTTGCCGTCTTCCCAACTGTTGATATCCTTATTTTCGCCGTCGCCACCTTCCCGGTTGTCTGCACCCAACGAACTAATGTCATACGCTCCGTGCTGACCAGGCGAAACATAGTGGTATTCGTTACTCCAAGGATCTTTAGGCAGGGTTTTTTTCTTGAGGTAAGGACCATTCCAGCCAGCCAAGCCAGTAGGCTGCTGCACCAAAGCTTGCAAACCTTCTTGGGTCGTTGGATATCGACCGGTTTCCAACTTGAACAAATCAAGGCTTCCACCGAACTCTTCAATCTGCAACCGTGCTGTATCAGACCGAGCACCACCAAGGTATCCAATAATTTTAGGGCCCGCCACACCGGCCAGAAGACCCAAAATAACCAGCACCACCAACAATTCAATCAGCGTAAAGCCCTTGGCACGTTGGTTCATTTGCTTGCTTTTCATCATCAACTTTCACTCCAAATCTCAATAGGAGACGTCGGCTTACATTGCCAAGTCGTTCACACTCAATATAGCCACCAAGATAGACATAATGATGCCTCCGATGACCAAACCCAGCCCCAATATCAACACGGGCTCCATCAGGGCAAGCAAGCGTTTCACCGAACTACTCACCTCTCGGTCATAGATGTCGGCAACACGGATCAGCATTTCTTGCAGCTTACCGGTCTCCTCTCCGACCATCACCAAGTGTACCGCCAGCTTCGGAAACAGCCCGGTTTCTAACAAAGGCTTACCCAATCCTTTACCTTCTTTGAGCTGTGCAGCTACCACGCCCAAACCTTGGGACATGACGGTGTTACTTAAAGTTTCCTTCACAATGGACAACGCAGCTAGCAAAGTCACACCATTGCCAATTAGAGTCCCCAAGGTACGGGAAAAACGGGCGACCTCCAACTTGCCAATCAGATCACCCACCAGAGGCAGTCCCAGTAAACGCTTGTCCCAACGGTAGCGGCTGGCGGGCTCGCGCATCTGCTTGGCAAACCACGAATACACGCCAACCACGACTAGGATGATTAACCACCAATAGTTGCGCACACCATCGCCCATCGAAATCACCACTTGGGTGGGCAAAGGAAGTGCCTTGCCGGACTCTTCAAACATTTGCGAGAACTGAGGCACCACCCACATCAACAGAATGGCAACCGACAACACGGACACACCAATCAAGATAGCGGGGTAAATAAGGGCTGATTTGACGGTGTCCCGCAGCTCTTTAGAGCGCTCCATGAACTCCGTAAGGCGTTGCATCACCACGTCTAACGCCCCCCCTGCTTCGCCTGCGCGAATCATGTTTAAGTAGAAGCGGGTAAAAACGCCTTTGCGGGCATCCATGGCCTTGGATAGTGAGGCACCACCGCGTACATCTTCGCGTAACAGGTTCATCAATTCGCGAACCGGCTCGTTTGCCGACAAGGTGATCAAAATTTCGAGGCACCGGTCCAGTGGCAACCCGGCCTTTAATAGCGTCGCAATCTCTTGCGTAAACACGGCCACATCGTCTTGCGTGACCCGCTTCTTTCCAAAGAAGCCGCCGACATTGTCTCCGGTCACGTTACTGGCTGTCGTTTCTTCCACCCGTATGGGAATATGTCCCATGCTCTGCAAGCGTTCTACAACAGCCTCTTGTGAGAGTCCATCCATATCGCCTTCTTGGCTCTCACCAGCGGATGTAACTACCTTGTAGCGAAACAGAGGCACAGTTACTCCTCGCGCGTGACGCGCAAGACTTCTTCT
>JBDTAG010000312.1:0-3205 GCA_039924745.1 Rhodoferax sp. | reverse complement strand
GTCTGAGGATGTGGTGTACCTGCTGCACGGCATGGGTATTGAAACCGGCATTGATCTGGACAAGCTGGTGGATGCGGGCAAGTTCATCAGCGACTTCTTGCAGCGCAAACCCAATTCACGCGCTGCTACGGCACTGCTGAACAAGAGGAACCAGCAATGAGCGCGACGGATGCACTGCCTGAAGGCGTGCAGCGCGTAACCGCTGCCCTAAAAGCCAAGAACCACCCCCACGTACCCGTCATGCTGGACGACGCGGCCCGCACGGCCCAGCAGGCCGCTGACGCGCTGGGCATTGCCGTGGGCCAGATCGCCAAAAGCATTATCTTCCGGCGCAAGGAAGATGACGTGGCCGTTTTGGTCATCACCTCGGGTGACCGGCGTGTGGACGAGAAAAAGGTAGAAGCCTTGGTCGGTCGCATTGGCCGGGCCGACGCAGACTTTGTGAAGGCAAAGACGGGCTTTAGCATCGGCGGCGTGTCGCCGTTGGCGCACGCGCATCCGCCCGTCACGCTGGTGGACCGCGAGTTGTTCCGCTTTGAAGAAATATGGGCCGCAGCGGGTCACCCGCACGGTGTTTTTAAGCTGCATCCGCGGGATCTGGCAATGCTGTCCGATGCGCCCACGGCGGATGTGACGCAGGAAGTAAACGTATGACGATCGAACTTGATGCTATGCAATCCATAGCTACCCGTGCAACGCTGGTGAGGGCTATGACAGAGGAAATCCCATCACCTTGTGTATCCGTGTGCCGCATGGACCTGCAGCGAACCTACTGTGAAGGATGTCTGCGCAGCATCGACGAAATTCGTGCCTGGCGTGGCAGTACCGATCTGGAGAAGAAAGCCATTTGGGCCCAAATCGCCGAGCGCGCGACTGCCATGGACTCCGCCACCCCGTAACACGGCTACGCCATGCAACACATCAGCTTCTACCTGGATTTCATTTCTCCCTATGCCTACCTGGCGTTTGAGGAAATGCCGCAGACCTTGGTGGGACTGAACTATTCGGTCACGTACAAGCCGCTGTTGTTCGCCGCTTTGCTCAAGCACCACGGGCAACTGGGACCAGCCGAAATACCCGCCAAGCGCGACTGGACCTACCGACAAGTGCAATGGCTGGCCCACAGCAAGGGCCATGCTCTGGATATGCCCACCGCACACCCATTTAACCCACTGGGCTTGTTGCGGTTGGCTGTGGCCAGTGACCGCAACGGGCATCCCAACCGCTATGTGTGCGAAACGCTCTTTCGCCACGTGTGGGTGGGCGGCGCGGACGCGGCAGATGCGGATCGTCTGGCCGCCATCACGCAGCAGCTAGCCCCGGCACGAAATCCATCGGATGAAGCGGTGAAAGCGCAACTGCGCACGCATGCAGAAGAGGCCATCGCCAGGGGCGTCTTTGGTGTGCCTGCGTTTGAAGTGGATGGCAAGGTGTTCTGGGGGCTGGATGCCCTGCCCATGCTGCGCGCCTACCTGCAGGGAGACCGTTGGTTTGATGGCCCGCAATGGAACTCTGTAACGGACGTTGGCGTTGGTGTGGCCAGAAATACCCTAGTGATTAAGTAGGAAATATCGGGGCTTTCCCTAGTGATAGGGAGAGTTTGTGGTGAAGATTTTCTGTCGCTTTGGGCCAGACACCCGCCAAATTCCCACAATAAGAAACGCCTGCTTCGGGTAATTACCAAGTTTGTAAGATTGCGTTCAGGTTGCAGTAAGTTGCAGTTGGAAGCGTGTCAGACCTGGGTCAGACCATGCCCCCATAGTCCGGCCAACCCCAACGCGCCGCTGGGGCGCAAATACTTTTAACTGGAGACAAAACCATGGCAACTGCAGCCTCTAGACCGATGACAGCGGAAGAGAAGAAGGTCATCTTCGCTTCCTCGCTCGGTACCGTTTTTGAATGGTACGACTTCTACCTGTACGGCTCGTTGGCAGCCATCATCGCCAAGCAGTTCTTTGGTGGCCTCGACCCCACATCAGCGTACATTTTTGCGCTGTTGGCGTTTGCGGCCGGCTTCCTGGTGCGTCCGTTTGGCGCCTTGGTGTTTGGGCGTCTGGGCGACATGATTGGTCGCAAATACACCTTCCTGGTGACGATTTTGATCATGGGTCTGTCCACCTTCATCGTGGGCCTATTGCCCAGCTACGCCAGCATTGGTATGGCTGCGCCAGTCATTCTGGTTGCGCTGCGCATGCTCCAAGGCTTGGCCTTGGGTGGCGAATACGGTGGCGCTGCAACCTACGTGGCTGAGCACTCGCCCCAGGGCAAGCGCGGCGCCTATACCGCGTGGATTCAGACCACTGCGACACTGGGTCTGTTCTTGTCGTTGATCGTGATTCTGGTTACACGTGAAATCACGGGTTCGGATTTTGACGTTTGGGGCTGGCGCATTCCGTTCCTGGTGTCCATCCTGTTGTTAGGTGTGTCGGTTTACATCCGTTTGAGCATGAATGAGTCACCCGCTTTCACCAAAATGAAGGCCGAAGGCAAGACATCCAAGGCGCCGCTGTCTGAATCATTTGGTCAATGGAAAAACCTGAAGATCGTCATCTTGGCTTTGGTCGGTTTGACCGCAGGCCAGGCTGTGGTTTGGTACACCGGGCAGTTCTATGCGCTGTTCTTCCTGACCTCCATCGCCAAAGTAGACGCCAAGACTGCTAACCTGTTGATCGCCGGCGCGCTGGTTATCGGTACCCCGTTCTTCATCATCTTTGGCTCGTTGTCGGACAAGATTGGTCGCAAGCCCATCATCATGGCCGGCTGCCTGTTGGCCGCAGCGACCTACTTCACCGTGTTCCCCATGCTGCTGAGCTATGCCAACCCCAAGTTGGTGGCCGCGCAAAAAGCTGTGCCAGTGGTGATCACGGCTGACCCAAGTCACTGTTCTTTCCAGGGTAGCCCGATCGCACGTCCGATTGATTTCACCAGCTCGTGCGATATTGCCAAGCGTACGCTGACGGAGAACTACATCCCGTACCAGAACGTGGCAGCGCCCAAAGGCACAGAAGCCACGGTCAAGATCGGCGACACGCTGATTCCATCCTTGACCGGCGTGCTGAACGAAAAGCGCGATGCTTTCTCGCCTGACAGCGCCAAATCTATTGCTGCATTCAAGAAAGCGGTTGTAGAGGCTGCCAAAGCGGGTGGCCTGACCGCCAAGGCGGACAACGCGACCATGAATACGCCTATGGTGCTGGCTGTGCTG
>JBDTAG010000311.1:0-3555 GCA_039924745.1 Rhodoferax sp. | reverse complement strand
GATGCAATCCGTAGGCGATGCTTTTTTGCGCGCTTACATGCCGATCGTTGAGCGTCGTAAGGACCTGGCATACGGCGAGCGTGAACGCAACTTCCAGCTTTACCGCCGGGGCCGCTATGTTGAGTTCAATCTGGTGTGGGATCGTGGCACGCACTTTGGCCTGCAATCGGGTGGCCGTACCGAGTCGATCTTGTTATCCATGCCGCCACTGGCCAGTTGGGCCTACCAGGCTGTGCCTGAAGCTGGCACGCCAGAGGCAGCTCTACACACGAACTTCTTGCCCCGGCGAGACTGGGTGGTCTGAGTGGCCGCAGCATTGCCGCGGCGCATTGGCGTCTTTGGTGGCGCCTTCGATCCGCCCCATGTTGCCCATGTCGCCTTGGCGCGGGCAGCCATTGCGCAGTTGCGGCTTGATGTGTTGTTTGTCATACCCACGGGCGAGGCGCATCACAAAAGCCGTGGGTTGACGGCGGCAGCGCACCGTTTGGAAATGGCACAGTTGGCCTTCGCCGAGTTGGACTGCGTGGTGGTGGATCCGCGTGAAACCCTGCGCACCGGCCCCAGCTACACGGTAGATACTTTGTTGGAACTGCGCGCCGAATTTCCTGCATCGCAGCTATTTCTGGTGTTGGGGGAGGATCAGGCCCGAGCATGGACAACTTGGCACCGATTTAGTGACATTCCCGGTTTAGCTACAATATGTGTAGCTGGACGCGCCGACTCCACGAGGGCTGGAAGCATATTTAATGCATTGCCCTCTGAAATTCCTGGCTTGCGACGGCTTGAAATGCCTCCCATGGAGGTTAGTGCCACCGATATTCGCCAGCGTTTATCCCATGGCCAGCCTGTTGCCCCACTGGTTTTTGATCCCGTTGCGCGTTATATTGCCCAACACCACCTTTATCGAACTGCCTGATGACTACACCTATCGTTGCCAAAAAAGACATTACCAAGCTCCAACGCGCCATCATCGATGGCCTGGAAGACGTCAAAGCTCAGGATATTCAGGTGTTTGACACAGAGCATTTGTCAGCATTGTTCGAACGGGTCATCATCGCATCTGGTACCTCCAACAGACAAACCAAGGCACTGGCCGCCAGTGTGCGCGATGCCGTTCGCGAAGCGGGATTTGGAAAACCCCGTATAGAAGGTGAAGAAAACGGCGAATGGATCATTGTGGATTGTGGTCAGGCTGTGGTGCATGTTATGCAGCCCACTTTCCGCCAGTACTACAACCTGGAAGAATTGTGGGGCGAAAAGCCGGTTCGTCTCAAGCTGGGCTCTGCCAAGCCTGCTGCGCCCGAAAGTGCCAAGCCAACAAAGGCCGCTCCCAAGGTTGAGCCTACATTGAAGCGTTCCAATGCTGCCAAAAAAGGCGTGGCCGAAGCGTTCCCGTCCAAGGCACAGTTGAAGAAGGATGCAGACAAGGCCGCAAAGACCAAGGCGCCGGTTCGCAAAGCAGCAAGCTCGAAGCCAGCAGCTAAATCTGCAGCGGTTGATGCTGCTTCTCCAGCGAAAAAAGTAGCGGTTAAAAAGGTGCCGGTTTCTGCCAAGCGCACGGTTGTGGGTAAACCGCCTGCCAAGCCTGCGGCCAAGAAGGTCGCAGCCAAGAAAATCGCTACGCGCACAGCCTGATTCGCCAGTGCGGCTGATTATTGTCGCTGTCGGTCAGCGGGTGCCCGATTGGGCGCAGACAGCGTGGGATGACTACGCCAAGCGATTCCCGCATGAACTAAAAATCGAGCTGAAGGCCGTCAAGACCGAACCGCGTGGTTCAAAAACACTCGAAACTCTTTACGCAGCAGAACGCGCACGCATTGAGACCGCTATTCCAAAAGGCACACGCATCGTGGCGTTGGACGAGCGAGGCACAACCGTTACGACGATGGCGTTGGCTTCCAAGCTCAAGGACTGGCAACTCGGCGGTGACGATGTGGCGCTGATCATCGGGGGCCCTGACGGCCTGGACCCCGCATTCCGACAAGCTGCCCATGAACGTATTCGACTGTCAGATTTGACCTTGCCCCACGCGTTTGCACGCGTGTTACTCATTGAGCAGTTGTACCGTGCCTGGTCAGTCAATGCAAACCATCCCTATCACCGTGAGTGATATGACTCCTATTCCTGATTTCATCTACCTGGCGTCGCAAAGCCCGCGCCGCAGTCAATTGCTCGACCAATTAGGCGTGCGCCATGCACTGCTGTTGCCCGACGCTGAGGAAGATGCGGAGGCGCTGGAAGTAGTCTTACGCAATGAGGCGCCCAAGACCTATGTACAGCGTGTTACTGCGTTGAAATTGCAAGCGGCCCAAGAACGACTTGTTCGGCGCAACCTGCTGCCAGCCCCGATCTTGTGCGCAGATACTACGGTGGCCATGGGGCAAACCATTTTTGGTAAACCCGAGGACGCAGAGGCTGCCAAACGGATGTTGCGTGCACTGTCCAACCGTCCGCACCGCGTGCTGACGGCCATCGCTTTGGGACATGGTGAACAGTATGCGGTGGGCTGCAGCGAATCCTGGGTCACGTTTGCTGAAATCAGTGATCTCGATCTTGAAGCATACGTGGCGACAGGTGAACCCATGGGCAAGGCCGGTGCCTATGCGGTGCAGGGTAGGGCAGCAGCCTATATTGCCAACATGAGCGGCAGTTACTCTGGCATCATGGGGTTGCCCCTGTTTGAGACAGCGCAAGCACTGCGGTCCATGGGTTTCAAAGTCTGAACGGATCAACCTGGAACCACCGTGATGCAAAACGATATTTTGATCAATTGGTCCCCACAAGAGGCCCGTGTCGCGATTTTGGAGAACGGTGCTCTGCAGGAGCTGCATGTCGAACGCACACTGGAGCGAGGTCTGGTGGGCAATGTCTATCTGGGCAAGGTAGCCCGCGTGTTGCCCGGTATGCAATCAGCGTTCATCGATATCGGCTTGGAGCGTGCCGCCTTTTTGCACGTGGCCGACGTCTGGCATCGCCAACCGGACGGCGAGGCGCCGTTCATCGCAAAGGGCGCGGCGCCCATTGTCCCAATAGAAAAGCAGATTTTTGAGGGTCAAGCTCTGATGGTGCAGGTCATCAAGGAGCCTATTGGAACCAAGGGCGCTCGGCTGTCGACACAGATCAGCATTGCAGGCCGACTGCTGGTATTTTTGCCGCAGGACGACCACATTGGTGTGTCGCAAAAAATCCCAAAGGACCAACGCGACGAGTTGCGTGCACGCATGCAGCAACTCGCTGGCACGCAAGGTGGCGGATTTATTTTGCGCACCAATGGTGAAGACGCCTCTGATGCGGAATTAGCCGAAGATATCGGCTACTTGCGCAAGGCTTGGGCGCGTATCAAAGATGCTTCTACCCGCTTGCCGCCGCAGTCTCTGTTGCACCAGGATTTGAATCTGTTGCAGCGCGTGTTACGCGACATGGTCGGCGAGGCAACCCAAACCATACGCGTGGACTCACGTGAACAGTTTGATGCCCTGAAAGCCTTTGGCGCCGAGTTCATGCCCATGGCGGCGGAAAAATTGCAGCACTACAAAGGCGAACGTCCAATATTCG
>JBDTAG010000310.1:0-2740 GCA_039924745.1 Rhodoferax sp. | reverse complement strand
TCGCAGGGCAAAGAGTCTATAAGTTTTTCGCCACTAGCCCTCGTCATTACTCGCTATATCGCTATTATTTCAATAGCTTGCTTGACCTTCACAGCTTGGAGCTATTGGCGTGTCAGCCAACTGTACGTGCCGCAGGCAGACCGTGCGGCTGCCTACCAAGAGGACACGATCGGAAAGTTGCGTGGCTCTTGGATGTTCCAGAACCAAGTGCAGTTTGCAGAGCTGACCACGACACTGTTGGCGGCAGAAAATGCCGCCCACCAGTACGACCAAGCGCTTGAGCTTTTGCACTTTTCTCCAGAACCGCGGGTGATAGAGAAACTGATTGAAAGTGCCGTGATGTTGGGGCGCGACGACAAGGCCGAATATTACATGCAGCGTTTCAAAGTGGCGTTCCCGAAAGAATACGCACAGTGGTCAAGGCCACTGATCGTAGACCCATCAGCCAGCGACAAAACTCCCTGACTTGCCACCATGCTTTTCCAGCAACTTTACGTCAGTGATGGTCATACCCCGGTCGGCTGCCTTGCACATGTCGTAAATGGTGAGTAGAGCAACTTGCACGGCAGTCAATGCCTCCATTTCCACACCGGTGGGGCCAACCGTTTCAGCAGTCGCGTGGCACTGTACATAGGCACTGTGGGCCTCCGAAGCATGCGCAGTGGTGAAGTCAACCGCCACGCGGGTCAGTGCAATAGGGTGGCACAGCGGAATCAGGTCACTGGTTCGTTTGGCGCCCTGTATACCGGCAATGCGGGCAATACCCAGAACATCACCCTTTTTTGTATTGCCGGCTTCGATCAATGCCAGCGTAGCCGGTAGCATAGCGATTCGCCCGCTGGCAATGGCCGTTCTGTGCGTGGCGGGTTTGGCCGCCACATCAACCATGTGGGCTTGGCCTTGGGCGTCAAAATGGGTGAGAGATTGCATGGTGTTAGTTGAAACCGTCAAAAAAACACCCTACAGTGGATGCCTACCGCACTTTACCTGACCTTCGCACTTGGACTAAGCTGTTTCAACTACGCTTGACTATCGTATGAATTTCCAATCCACTCCTCCCGCGTTTTGGCGCGACCGCTTAAAGGCCAGTGCCATTCATTTGAGCTTGAGTTTGACCGTCGCTGCACTGGCTGCTGCGCTGGTGTTTGGCGTCTGGTATCCCTACCCGTACCGTGAAATTTCTGGGGGCCGGGAACTATTCTTCATCCTGGTAACCGTAGATGTTATTTTGGGGCCGCTGTTGACGCTTTCCGTATTCAACCGGGTTAAACCATGGCCCGTGCTACGACGGGATCTGTACGTGATCGCCACCTTTCAAGTGCTCGCGCTGAGCTACGGGCTGTGGACGGTGTGTGCCGCGCGCCCCGTGCATATGGTTTTTGAATACAACCGCTTCAAGGTCGTGCATGCGGTTGACATACCACCATCCGAGTTGGCCAATACGCCAGCCGGTATAAAGGCTTTGCCGTTGACGGGGCCTACCTTGTTGTCTTTGCGTGCATTCAAAAGCGAATCTGAAAAAGTGGACCGTACGTTTGCAGATTTCGCAGGCGTCGGTTTGTCGAGCCGTCCCGATATGTGGCAACCGTATGCCAGCGCCAAAAGTGAAGTTTTGAAAGAAGCGAAGCCGGTGAGTCAACTCAAAAGCAAATTTGCCAACAGAGCGTCGGACATCGATCGCGTGCTGCACGAGGCTGGCGCTGACCCACAAACTGCACGGTATGTACCCTTGATTGGCCGCGACAGCTACTGGACTGTCTTTGTGGACCCGGTAGATGCGCACGTTTTGGCAACCATGCCACTGGACTCATTTTGAAGAATGTTTTCATAAGAAATCGTGCTGTAGCCCTCGCAGTTGTTGCGCAGTACGCTATGGTAATAATAGCTACAGGTGCAACAGTATGCGCCAGCGCGCAATCCCCCGCCAGCACCAGCAGCCCGGCGACATCCAATACTGGCCTACCCAACTTGGGCGATGGCACCGACATGACACCCAGTGCAGAACGCAAACTGGGCGACCGGATTGCCCGCGAGCTGTACCGTGATCCAGACTATGTGGATGACCCTGTGTTGATGGAGTACGTGCAGGGAATTTGGCAACCCCTGCTGGCGGCGGCGCGTCAGCGCGGCGAATTGCCCCCTGAACTGGACAGCGCCTATGCCTGGGAGATTCTGTTAAACCGGGACCGCACCGTCAACGCCTTTGCGCTTCCGGGTGCCTACCTGGGGTTGAACCTGGGGCTGATTGGCGTGGTCACCAGCCGGGACGAACTGGCCTCAGTGATTGCGCACGAGTTGAGCCACGTCACGCAGCGCCATATCTCCCGCATGATGACGCGCCAGGCGCAGCAGGCTCCCTGGATGTTGGGTGCCATGATTTTGGGCATTTTGGCCGCCGGCAAGAACCCCAACGCGGCCACCGGGGTGTTGGCCGGTACACAGGCCGCAGGTGCTCAAAGTCAGCTCAATTTTTCGCGCGATATGGAGCGTGAGGCTGACCGTGTCGGGTTCACCGTTTCCACGCAAGCCGGCTTTGCGCCCGAAGGCTTTGTGACCATGTTTGCCAAACTGGAGCAAGCATCCCGCCTGAATGACGCCGGCAATTTTCCGTACTTGCGCAGCCACCCGTTGAGCACGGAGCGCATGGCCGATATGCAGTCGCGCATTGAACTGCCCGACTCCAGTAACCCCCGAAACCCCGCCGCGCGCAAAAACGTGGCGGAAGCCGATCAATCCATGA
>JBDTAG010000309.1:0-5023 GCA_039924745.1 Rhodoferax sp. | reverse complement strand
CGCTGTTTGAAATGGCACGTCGTAAGTTTTCGCTCAAGTGGGAGGCGATCCAAGCCTCCATTGAAAAGCAATTGAACGTGGAGGACGCGCAATGACCGCCGCACCGGATTCTTTCGCACTGGAATTGAAGGATTTTCGCAAGAGCTTTGGCAAGACCGAGATCATCCGCGGTGTCAACCTTGCAGTACGTCATGGTGAACGTGTGGCCATCATTGGACCCAATGGCGCCGGCAAGTCCACGCTGTTCAATCTAATCAGCGGACGCTTTGGTGCAACCAGTGGCGACGTCCTGCTCAATGGCACCGCTATCAATGGTCTGAAGCCCTATGAGATCAACCGCCTGGGTTTGTCGCGCAGTTTTCAAATCACCAACATCTTTCCCAAACTCAGCGTTTTTGAGAACCTGCGCTGCAGTGTGCTGTGGAGCCTGGGTTACAAGTACAGTTTCTTCCGCTTTCTGTCCAGCCTGCACGATGCCAACGCACGTGCCAATGAACTGCTGCACATGATCAAGCTCGATAGAAAGCACGATGTGCTGGCGATGAATTTGACCTATGCGGAACAGCGCGCGCTGGAGATCGGTATCACCATTGGTGGCGGCGCGAATGTGATTTTGTTAGACGAGCCTACGGCGGGTATGAGTCGCAGCGAAACCACGCGCTTCATCGCGCTGATCAAACAGGTCACAGAGGGCAAAACGCTGTTGACGGTGGAGCACGACATGGGCGTTGTGTTTGGTTTGGCCGACAAGATTGCGGTCGTTGTGTACGGTGAAGTCATCGCGTTTGACACGCCTGATGCAGTGCGGGCCAACCCGCGGGTGCAAGAAGCTTATTTGGGCTCCTCGGTAGCGGATGCACAAGCAGGAGGACATTGACCGTGCTTAAAGTTTCAAATCTAAACGCCTACTACGGTAAAAGCCACGTCTTGCATGGTGTGGACATGCACGTCAATGCCGGTGAAATTGTGGCATTGTTGGGGCGTAACGGCTCCGGTCGCTCGACCACGGCCAAAGCCATTATGGGTTTGGTTGATTGCCAAGGATCTGTTCTCTGGAAGGGCAAGGAAGTTCTGGGCAAAAAGACATTTGTGATCGCGCATTTGGGCTTGGGTTATGTGCCAGAGAGTCGCGATATCTTCCCCAAGCTCACCGTGCACCAGAACCTGCTGTTGGGGCAGAAACGTGGTCAGAAGAACCCGCGCTGGTCGTTCGAGGATATGTACAAGATGTTTCCTCGGCTCAAGGAGCGCGAACACACCGAAGCCGGCGTACTGTCGGGGGGCGAGCAGCAAATGTTGACACTGTGCCGCACTCTGATGGGTGACCCTGACCTTATCATCATCGACGAGCCCACTGAAGGGCTGGCGCCAAAGGTCGTGGAGTTGGTGGCCGAATACCTAAAAGAACTGCGCAAGCGCGGCGTATCGGTGCTATTGATCGAACAAAAATTGACCATTGCCATGCAGATTTCGGACCGTTGCTTTGTCATGGGACATGGCAGCATCGTCTTTGAGGGCACGCCCGAGCAATTGCGTAACAACAATGAGATTCGCAAAGAATGGCTAGAGGTTTAGTCCCCCGCCGTTTGTCTCAACGGTGACAAAACCGCTTTTACTGGTTTCAAAACCACCTACAATTTAAAACGAACGATCGTTCTTTTTTTTGAATGTTCCACCTATTACCCTGAGGAATGCAAGCATGACAGCCCAATACCAAGTCCAAGGTGACGTAGCCATCATTACGCTCGACAACCCGCCTGTCAACGGCTTGGGGCTGTCCACTCGCCAGGGAATCGCTGACGGCATGACCAAGGCCAATTCCGATGCGGCGGTCAAGTCCATCATCATCACCGGCGCCGGTAAGGCGTTTTCGGGCGGTGCAGACATTAAGGAATTTGGTTCGCCCAAGGCCATGCAAGAGCCCAATTTGAACAGCGTGATTGGCGTGTTGGAAAACTCCACCAAGCCTGTCATCGCCGCGATCCACACGGTGGTTATGGGTGGCGGTTTGGAATTGGCGTTGGGTTGCCACTACCGCATTGCAGCACCTGGCACTAGCGTCGCACTTCCCGAAGTTAAGCTGGGCTTGTTACCCGGCGCAGGCGGCACGCAACGTCTTCCACGCGTACTGGGTGTGGAACCTGCTTTGAACATGATTGTCAGTGGTGAGCCCATCAAGAGTGAAATGTTGGCAATGTTGCCCGGCCAAAAGCTGTTCGACAAAATGGCTACCTCTGCCGAAAGTTTGGCGGAAGAAGCACTGGCCTACGCGCGCTCGGTTGCCGATGCGCGTCCACTGCCTTTGGTGCGCGACCTCAAATGCAAACACCCCCAGGGCGATGCCTACTTCCAGTTTGCGCGCAACATGGTAAAGGGCATGTCGAAGAATTTCCCGGCTCCCGCCAAGTGTGTGGACGCGGTTGAAGCCGCCACCAAGAAGAAGTTTGATGATGGTATGGCGGTCGAACGTGACATCTTCATCAACCTGATGTGGACGGCCGAGAGCAAATCCCTGCGCCACCTGTTCCTGGCTGAACGTGCTGCATCCAAGATTCCTGACGTCCCCGCCGACACGGTACAGCGCGCTATCAACTCCATAGCAGTCATTGGCGCTGGCACCATGGGTGGCGGTATCGCCATGAACTTCTTGAATGCGGGTATCCCGGTCAAGATGTTGGAAATGAAGCAGGACGCCCTGGACCGTGGCGTAGCCACCATTCGCAAGAACTACGAAGCCCAGGTTAAAAAGGGCAAGCTCAAGCAAGACAAGTACGACCAGCGCATGAGCCTGTTGACCACGACGCTGAGCTACGACGACCTGAACGGTACCGACATGGTGATCGAGGCCGTGTTTGAAGAAATCGGCGTCAAAGAAGCCGTGTTCAAAGAATTGGACCGTGTCATGAAGCCGGGTGCGATATTGGCCTCCAACACCTCCACCTTGGACGTAGACAAGATTGCATCCTTTACCAAGCGTCCGCAAGACGTGGTCGGTCTGCATTTCTTCAGCCCTGCCAACGTCATGAAACTGTTGGAGGTAGTCCGCGGCAAGCTGACTGCCAAAGACGTCATGGCCACAGTCATGGCGGTTGCCAAGAAGATCCGCAAGACTGCGGTCGTCTCAGGCGTTTGCGATGGATTCATTGGCAACCGCATGATCGAGCAATACGGTCGCCAAGGTGGCTTCTTGCTGGACGAAGGCTGCACCCCCGCGCAAGTGGACAAGGCCATGGAAAAATTTGGTATGGCAATGGGCCCCTTCCGTATGGGCGATCTAGCTGGTAACGACATTGGCTGGGCGATCCGCAAGCGCCGCTATTCTGAAAAGCCTGACATGAAGTACAGCAAGACTGCTGACTTGTTGTGCGAAAAGGGTCGTTTCGGTCAGAAGACCGGCGCCGGTTGGTACGACTATGTTGCTGGCAAGCGTGACGCCATTCCCAATGCTGAAGTGGTGACCATGATCGAAGAGCACCGCAAGGCGCTGGGCATCACACCCCGCAAAATTTCGGATGAAGAAATAGTGCAGCGTTTGGTATTCAGCCTGGTGAACGAAGCGGCCCATATTCTGGAAGAGGGCATTGCCAATAAAGCCAGCGATATCGACATCGTCTACATCTTTGGCTATGGCTTTCCCGCGCACCGTGGCGGCCCGATGAACTACGCCGACCAAGTAGGCTTGTTCAACGTGGTACAGGCCATGAACCGCTTTGCACAAAACCCGATGGATGACTCCAAGTTCTGGAAGCCGGCGCCTCTGCTGGCTAAGCTGGCGGCTGAAGGAAAGACCTTCAACTAAGGAGCCTTTTGTGATCAAGAGGATTCTTTTAGGCCTTTTGGGAATCGTGCTGCTTCTAGCAGCTGCGGTGACCATCAACACGTTGCGCAAGGGTTCACGCCAGATGCAGGTGGCGCCACTTGCGGTGCTGCCGGTAGACGAGGCGGGCGCCGCTGCCCGCCTGGGAGAGGCGGTGCGCTTGCGCACCATCTCATCCCGTGACGACGCGAGCTTGAATGCAGACCAGTTCAAACAGTTCCATGCTCTGCTAGAGGCAAAATTCCCTAAGGTCCACGCCACGCTCAAGCGTGAAGTGATCGGGGATTTGAGTCTGCTTTACACCTGGCAAGGGACCAATCCCAAGGCGGAACCTATTCTTTTCATGGCCCACCAAGACGTGGTGCCGGTTGCGCCCGGAACTGAGGGCGACTGGACGGTACCGCCGTTCTCCGGTGAGATTAAAGATGGTTTTGTATGGGGACGCGGATCGTGGGATGACAAGGGCAATCTGATGTCCCAGCTGGAAGCTGCCGAGATGTTGATTGCCAGTGGCTACAAGCCCGAGCGCACGGTGTATTTCGCCTTTGGCGCAGACGAAGAGGTCAGTGGCCTGCGTGGTGCAACCAAGATTGCCGAAGTGCTGGCCGAGCGCAAGGTTCATCTGGGATTCGTGATCGATGAGGGCCTGTTGGTGTTGCAAGGCGTCATGCCTGGCATTGCCAAGCCCACGGCCTTGATCGGGGTTGCTGAAAAAGGCTATATGTCGGTGGTGCTCAAGATGTCGGCTACGCCCGGTCATTCGTCTATGCCGCCCAAGCAAGGTACCAGTGCCATTGCCATGATGAGCGCCGCACTCAAACGATTGGACGACGACCAACTGCCCGGCGGGATTCGTGGTGTAGCGGGTGAGATGTTCGACACCATGGCGCCCGAGATGGGCGGTTTCTCCCGCGTTGCGTTGTCCAATTTGTGGCTGTTTGGCCCGGTTGTACAAAAGCAATTGGAAGGCGCACCCAGCACCAATGCCATGTTGCGTACGACTACCGCACTGACCATTGTCAATGCGGGCAATAAGGATAACGTTGTGCCCGGCCGCGCAGAAGCCACCGTCAACTTCCGATTGCTGCCGGGCGACACCACCGATCAGGTCATGGAGCATGTGCGCAGTGAAGTTACTGCTGCAGAGGGTGCCGACAAGTTCGAACTGTTTGCGTTGCCCGGTGCAGTGAATGCGTCCAAAGTGGC
>JBDTAG010000308.1:0-2937 GCA_039924745.1 Rhodoferax sp. | reverse complement strand
CCGTGAACAAGGTCGGCGCAGGCGACGCCACCGGCAAGTCCATCGCGCAAAAAGCCATTGATGCCGTCCACAGCGGTCAAGTGCAGTTTGTGCCCGAGAACTGGATCAACACCTACAACCAGTGGATGAACAATATCCAAGACTGGTGCATCAGCCGCCAGCTGTGGTGGGGGCATCAGATTCCGGCTTGGTACGACGAAGACGGCAACGTGGTCGTGGCCCGCACGGAGGCAGAGGCACAAGCCAAGGCACCCGGCAAAAAACTGCGCCGTGATGAAGACGTATTGGACACGTGGTATTCATCGGCCTTGGTCCCCTTCAGCACCATGGGCTGGCCTGAAAAGACCGAAGACTTTGACTTGTACTTGCCCAGCTCCGTCTTGGTCACAGGCTACGACATCATCTTCTTCTGGGTCGCCCGCATGATCATGATGACGACACACTTCACCGGAAAAGTGCCGTTCAAACATGTCTACATCCACGGCCTGGTGAAAGATTCGCAGGGCAAGAAGATGAGCAAGTCCGAAGGCAATGTGCTGGACCCGGTGGATCTGATCGACGGCATCGAACTCGGCCCCCTGCTGGCCAAACGGTCCGAAGGCCTGCGCAAACCCGAGACCGCACCGCAAGTCCGCAAAAACACCGAGAAAGAATTCCCAGAAGGCATACCCGCCTACGGAGCGGATGCACTGCGCTTCACCTTTGCAGCGCTGGCGTCGCTAGGCCGTAGCATCAACTTCGACAGCAAGCGCTGCGAAGGCTACCGCAACTTCTGCAACAAGCTGTGGAACGCCACCCGCTTTGTGCTGATGAACTGCGAAGGCCAAGACTGCGGCTTGAAAGAGCACACGAAGGAAGAGTGTGCAGTCGGCGGCCCGGCCCACGGCTACCTGGAGTTCAGTGCTGCGGACCGCTGGATTGTCTCGATGCTGCAAAAAGCCGAAGCCAATGTCGCCCAGGGCTTTGCCGACTACCGCCTGGACAACGTCGCCAACACGATCTACGACTTCGCCTGGAACGAGTTCTGCGACTGGTACCTGGAAATTGCCAAAGTGCAAATCCAGACCGGCACACCTTCGCAGCAGCGCGCCACCCGCCGCACGCTCATCCGCACGCTGGAAACCCTGCTGCGCCTGGCCCACCCGATCACGCCCTTCATCACCGAAGAGCTGTGGCAAAAGGTGGCGCCCGTCGCCGGTCGCGAAGGCCCATCCATCGCCATCGCCGCCTATCCCCTAAGCCAGCCCGAGCGCATTGACGAGGCAGCAGTTGCCCACGTGGTCAAGCTCAAGCAGTTGGTCGACGCCTGCCGTAATTTACGCGGTGAGATGAACGTATCCCCGTCGACCCGTCTACCCCTGTTCGTTGTCGCCCAGTCGGCCGAAGAGCGCGCGTTCCTGCAAGGTGCAGCGCCCGTGCTGCAGGCCTTGTCCAAGCTCAACGAAGTGCGCCTGTTCGACGACGAAGCCGCATGGCAAGCGGCAGCCCAAGCCGCTCCTGTGGCGGTGGTTGGCGAAGCTCGCATCTGCCTGCACATGGAGGTAGATGTGGCTGCCGAGAAGTTGCGCTTGGGTAAAGAAGTCGCGCGCTTAGAAGAGCAAATCAGCAAGGCACAAGTCAAGCTGAGCAACGAAGCCTTTGTGGCTAAAGCCCCTGCCGCCGTGCTGGAGCAAGAACGCAAACGCGTAGCCGACTTTGCGGACACGCTGACCAAGATGCGCGAGCAGTTAGTCCGTCTGGGCTAATGAGCGGGAATAACGGGGCGGGCTAACTAGCGCCTACGGAGCACGTGAACGAATTCTTCGTTGACGGTCTCCTGCTCCACCAACTCATTGCCAGTCTGCCGGGCAAACGCCTGAAAGTCGCGGATCGAACCCTGATCGGTAGAGATCACCTTCAGCGTTTGGCCAGTAGACATATCGGACAACGCTTTTTTGGCTTTCAAAATTGGCAAAGGGCAGTTGAGGCCACGGGTATCAATTTCTTTATCGGCTTGCATGGTGATGCTCAGTCTCGCTTGGGGAATTCAATGAAATTTGGCGTGTGGCCTTTGGACGTCAGCCAGTCTGCCAGAGCATAGCCGGTGCCCGCAGGCCAGCACTTAACGTCTTGCGGCGCGTACAGGCGATAGTCCACCAGCTCGGGCGACAAACGCACCTCACCGTGGCAAACCGCGTGGTACGCGATGATGATTTGGTTCATGCGCTGGAAGTCATACACACCGATCAAATCCAATGAATCGGTGCTCAAGTTGGTTTCTTCGGCGATCTCGCGTGCAATGCCTTCCTTGGGCGTTTCCCCAGCCTCCATAAAGCCAGTGATCAACGCATACATCTTGCCTGGCCAGGCAGCATTGCGGGCCAGCAAAATTTGCCCTTCGTATTCGACCACCCCGGCCAGCACAGGAACCGGGTTGTTCCAGTGCGTGTAATCGCAAGCAGGGCAGCGCAGCCGGATCTTGTCTCCACCATCTTCCAACTTCGAAATGAGGGCCAACGCGGTGGCGCACTGCGGGCAGAACTTGTAGGCTTGTGCCGCGGTCATGCTGGGAAGACCCCCGTAGACAGATAGCGATCACCTCGGTCGCAGACGATAAACACAATCGTCGCGTCCTTTTCGCGCTTGGCGATTTCTTGCGCGACCCAGCAGGCACCAGCAGCGGATATGCCACCAAAAATACCTTCCTCGCGAGCCAAGCGGCGGCACATGTCTTCGGCGTCCGCCTGGCTCACATACACCAGCTCGTCCACATTGGCCGGGTCATAAATTTTGGGCAAATATTCCGTCGGCCATTTGCGGATGCCTGGTATGCGTGAGCCCTCAGACGGTTGCGCTCCGATGATGCGAACGGCAGGGTTCTTCTCTTTCAAAAACCGCGACACACCGGTTATGGTGCCGGTGGTACCCATGGCGCTGACGAAATGGGTGACGCGCCCA
>JBDTAG010000307.1:0-23233 GCA_039924745.1 Rhodoferax sp. | reverse complement strand
TCATTTGGCGCAGTAGGCGCTGTGCGGCAATCGGTCTTGCACAATTTTGTAGGTTTTGCCGCTATGGGGCGCATCATACGTGGATTTATGACAGCGCTGTCTATTTTTTCGCTTTTGCCGTACCATCAGCAGCGTTCCTACACCGCAGGTCACTCCATGCAACCTAAAGTCCGTCTCTCCTTGCTGCTCCTAGCTCTTCTGCAGGCCGCTTGCTCGGTTGCATTGGCCGAGGATGGGAACCCCAGGGTGAACCAAATTGGATATTTGCCGCACGGCGCAAAGTCAGCCACTTACAGAACAGAAGATGCCGCGCCGAAAACCTGGTTGTTGCGCAAAGATGGCCGCACCATAGCGCACGGGCAGACATCGCGCGGTATTGCGGACGCGTCGAGCGGTGACCACCTGCAGCAGATTGACTTCAGCGATGTGACCACAACGGGCTCGGGATTTACACTCCAAATCGGTACCGATACCAGCTACACGTTTTCCATATCGCCCGATGCGTTTCGCGCTCCCCTGTATGACGCGTTGAAATATTTTTACCAAAACCGCAGTGGAATCGCGATAGAAACGCAGTTCACGGGCGGTGGTAACACTTCATTTGTATCGGACAGCAAATGGGCGCGTGCAGCGGGTCATATCAACCGCGGCGTGAACCAGGGTGACTTCCACGTGCCGTGCTGGGAAGGCACTTGTCAGTACTCACTCGACGTACCCAAGGGCTGGTACGACGCAGGCGACCACGGCAAGTATGTGGTGAATGCGGGCATATCGGTTTGGACGCTTATGAACATGTACGAACGCGGCCTCTATTGGGGCACGACCACGCAATTTGCAGATGGCACATTGAACATACCCGAGAGCAGCAACGGCACACCGGACGTATTGGACGAAGTGCGATGGGAGCTGGAGTTCATGCTGGCCATGCAGGTTCCAGAAGGACAGGCAAAGGCAGGGATGGTGCACCACAAGATCCACGATGTCGCGTGGACGGGGCTGCCGCTTGCACCCGATCAAGACCCCCAAAAACGCGCGCTGGTTCCGCCGTCAACCGCGGCCACGCTTAACCTGGCGGCAACCGCGGCACAGGCCTCCCGGATCTGGAAGCACCGTGACCCTGCATTTTCGGCGCGGTGCCTGGAAGCGGCACAGTCAGCGTGGCGTGCAGCGCGTGCGAGCCCAGCGGAGATCTACCGAGGAGGTTATGACAATGGGGGGGGGGCGTACGACGACGACAAGGTGGCCGACGAATTCTATTGGGCAGCCGTGGAACTCTACCTCTCTACCGGAGACGACCGCTATGTACCCACTATCGATGCGTACACCATCACACGCACAGACTTCAACTGGGCGAATACCGAGTTGGCCGGGTTGATGTCGTTGGCCACGGTCGTAAAGCCCTTTTCAGCGGACCGACGTGCGACCGCCCAGAGGCAAATTATCGCCATGGCCGATACGCACCTGCACACCCAGAGCGCGTCCGGCTATTCAACGCCACTCGCAGTATCTGAATACGACTGGGGCTCCAACGGAGGCGTTGCGAACCGGCTGATGTTGATGGGACTGGCCTACCAGTTCAGCGGCAACGTGGTCTATGCCGATGGCGTTACAAAAGGCGTCGACTACCTCTTCGGGCGCAATACGTTTTCGACTTCCTTTGTGACCGGCGAGGGATCCGTTGCGGCGCAGTACCCACACCACCGATTCTGGGCAGGCGTTCTAAATCCGGCCTTTCCCCTTGCACCGCCGGGTGCGTTGACGGGCGGGCCCAATGCGGGTTTGCAAGACCCGGTTGCAAAGAATCTATTGGGCGCTTGCACTGCAAGACCAGCGACCTGTTGGCTTGACCGCATCGAAGCCTACTCCGTGAATGAAGTCGCCATCAATTGGAATGCACCCCTGGCCTGGGCGCTCGATTTTCAGAACGGTATGGCCGGCCCGGCGGTGAAACCAGCCCCATAAGATCTAGGCCTTGCGGGCCTTGAAATCGGTAATGAAGTCCCGGTACCAATGCGCGCTGTCTTTGGCCAGTCGCGTTTGCGTGGCGTAGTCCACGTGGAATAGACCGAATCGCTTGGTGTAGCCCGAGTTCCATTCGAAGTTGTCAAACAGGCTCCAGTAGAAGTAGCCCCGCACATCCACACCGAGCTCAACGGCCAGCGCCATGGCTTTCAAATGCTCGCTAAGGTAGCGGATGCGCTCCGTGTCGGGCACGCGCCCGGCTATGACTTCATCCGCGTTGGCCATGCCATTTTCAGTGATGAAGATGGGCGGCGGTGAATATTCTCGGCTGATGCGCACGAGATGCTGGGTCAGCGCCTTGGGGTAAATCTCCCACCCCATGTCGGTAAACCCTTGCTTGCCAGGCGCGGCCTTAGGGGGCTGCTGCGTGCTGATGAAGCTGCGCGTGTAGAAGTTGACACCCAAGAAGTCTAGCGGTTGCTGAATCAGCGCCAGGTCTTCAGGCGTGACGGTCGGCGCATCCGCGCCCAAATACTCCAGAATGTCTGCGGGGTAGCTGCCGCGAAAGATCGGATCCATGTACCAACGCACATTCAATCCGTCGTCAATGCGTGCCGCGATACGGTCAGCCTCCAACGCCTCGGCGGCAAATGCCGGCGTGTGGTTAAGTACCACGCCCAAAGGCGTTTTGCAAACACCACGCATGGCCTTGATCGCAGCACCATGCGCCATCATCAAGTGGTGGGATACCTGGGCCGCGGTTGCGCGGCTGGTCTGTCCGGGCGCGAACTGGGCTGTCTCGTAACCCAGGGTTGCGACACACCAGGGCTCGTTCAATGTTGATATGCTGGCCACACGGTTACCAAAGCGGCGCGCTACTTCGCGGGCGTAGTCCGCAAACAGTGGCACGATGTCGGGCGATGTCCACCCGCCGATGCGCTGGTGCAGAGCCAAAGGTAAATCCCAGTGGTAGAGCGTTACATGGGGATGTATCCCTGCTGCCAATAGTGCGTCAATCAGGCGGTCATAAAAGGCAAAACCGGCCTCGTTCCACGGCCCCTCTCCCGCGGCCTGCACGCGCGGCCAGGCGATGGAGAATCGGTAGGCGTCGAGCCCTAGACTTTTTATCAATGCGACATCACTCTCGAAGCGGTGGTAGTGGTCGCAAGCAATATCGATGTTGGATCCGTCATTGATACGACCCGGCTCAGCGCAGAAGCTGTCCCATATGGAGGGGCCTTTGCCGTCCGTTGCCGCTGCACCTTCGATCTGGGCTGCGCTGGTTGCTACGCCCCATTGGAAGTCGGGCCGCAGGACGTCGCATAGCGCGATCAGCGAGGGGGAAGTGGACGCGTTCAATGTCATGGATGCAATCAGAGAGAGATGGTGGGTCAAAAAAATGGTGCCGCCGCTCGAAAGGAAGGCGACACCCAACCGATCCGCCCGGAATCGGAACCCCATTGAAATCCTTGGGCGCCCGCCGCCACTCAGGCGGCGGGTTGCATGGCCGTTAAACGCTTAAAAGTTGTATCCCACATTGACGCCGATGGTTCTCGGAGCCATGTACTGCGCAACGGCGGTAGCAATTGTTGGTCCACCAGCTGCACTGGTCTTGATGTTGGCATTCTCAAGATTGCGAACGAAGCCATCGATGTACCAAGACTTACCCGAGTTGTAGCGCAGACCGAGATCAGTGCGCGTGTAAGCGGCTTGCTTGTCCAGATCACCGTAGTTGAAGACGCTCAACCAACTGTCGGTTTCGTAGTGCAGGCTGATGCGTGGAGTCAACGTCGCGCTGTCACCCAGGTGGAAACTGTGCTCGTATTGCACGGTTGCCGAGAAGGTGGGTGCATGTGCCAAGCGGTTTCCGGTCACATCCAAGCATCCATTGCCGATGACGATGATGGTACAAGGAGCAGGCAGGTTGTAGTCGTTGCTCAAGCCAATCAGCTTACCCAGCTTGGTGTCGATGAACGCAAGCGTTGCTTGCACGCGGTCGTCCGGTGTCAGCTTGGCAGCAATCTCGGATTCGAAGCCGGACACTTTGGCGCCCTCTGCGTTATCCGTCAAGAAGGAGCGGGTTCCGTCCGCATTCAGCACGGGTGCAGAAAACTGGAAGTCCTTGAAGTCAGAATAGTAGATGGCGTTGTTGAACTTGACCTTGCCGCCCAGAAACGACTGCTTGGTTCCGATTTCGTAATTGGTCAGCGATTCAGGTTTATAAGTGGCTCCACCGTCTTGTGTACTGCCCGATTTGAAGCCGGTAGACACGCTGGCATAGAGCATGGTGTCTTTGCTGACTTCGTAGTTTGCACGCGCCAACCAAGTAGTTTTGCCGTTGCTGTATTTACCATCGTTAGGGCTTCCGCTGAAGCCAGAACCAGGCTGTGAAGGGTCCAGACCAGGGTCAATGGGGCGGCCGGGCACCGTCGGATCACCAGTCCAGCCGTAATTGCGGCCACCTATGTTTTCACGCTCGTCCGATGTGTATCGGATGCCGCCGGTCAAGTGCAACGCATCGGTGACGTTGGCAGTCATCTGGCCAAACACGGCGGCAGACTTCACAGTTTCCTTGGGCTGGATGAAAGATCCTTGCCAACCCACGGTACCTTGTTGCGTACCGTTCATGATGGGGATGTCAAAGCGGATGCCATTGTCTTCGGCTGCATAGTAGGCACCCAAGATCCAGTCCAGATCGCGCTTGCCAGTGGATTGCAAACTCAGCTCATGGCTGTAGTTGGTATAGGTGGACGAGTTGGTACGATCTTCTTGGTAGCTGCCGCCGGTGTTGAAGCTGGTAGGCACGTTGATACCGCGGTCCTGGTCAAAGGTGCTGGAGCCGGTAAAGCGGGAATAGCCTGCGGTGTAGGTCAGGTTCATGCCACCCATGTCGTAGTCCAGACGACTGCGCACCGTGTCGGCATCACGCTTGAGGTAGGGTGCGGTATCGATCAATGCGGACCACAGGTCTTGACCGGCACGCGGCGTCTGCATCAAGTCCATGTTCGGGGTGCCACGGTCGATGAACTTTTCGTAAGACACATTCCATGACAAAGCATTCGATGGCTTGAACAGGAAGCTGACCCGTGCTGCGCTTTGGTCCTGTGCGTTGTACTTTTGCCCACCCTGTGTGAACAGGTTGTAGTTGATGGGCTGGAACGTGGCCATGGTGCCACCGCCCGCGATGTACGCGGCTTGCTGCTGCGCCACCGAGTAGCGTGTGGGGTTTTGAAAGTCTACATAGCCGTCGTGTGATTCATGGACGATAGCCACGCGCATGGCGGAGGTGTCGCTCAGTGGCACATTGAAGTTCGCACGAGCGCTGATCTTGTCGTAGCTGCCCATGCCACCTTGCACGCTGCCAAACTGCTCGTTGAGCGCTGGCTTGGCGGTCTGCATATTGACTGCACCCACGGTGGAGTTGCGTCCCCACAGGGTACCCTGTGGCCCACGCAACACTTCAATGGAATCCATGTCAAACAACAGGGCGGCGGCGCCTTCGGCACGTGGTGCGTAGATGCCGTCTACAAAAATCGCAATTTCAGGATCGGCGTACTCTGTCTTGGCGCTGTCGTTACCGATGCCGCGCAGGGTCATGGTGATAACGCCGTGGTCCCCCTGTGTGGTACCTTGGAAGCTAGGTACGAGCGCCGCAATATCTTGCACAGTTTGCACATGGTGCTTATCGAGGTCTGCCGCGCTGATAGATGTCACAGCGATTGGCGTGGTTTGCAAGGTTGTTGTGCGCTTGGTAGCTGTAACAACGACTTCTGGCAGTGCGGCAGAAGCGGCCTGTGCGGTTTCGGCAGCCGTTTGTACTGTCTGGGCATATCCGGTGCCGGAGCCTGCTAGCAGTGCCAGAACCGCCAGTTGCACGGGCGAGCCCAGCAGGCGTCTGTAGTGAGGTTTATGCGTCTTCATGGTGTCTCTTTCAGGTGTTGGTGTATTCGTCCGTCACTCAGCGGCAACCTTCGTTTTATCCGCGTCATCGCTCGAGTTGTCGTATCATCCGCAAAAATGACAGCGTTGTCTATTAAAAAAGACAGCGTTGTCATACATTTCACACAGGGATAAACCCTAGGTCATTCCGGCAAAGCAACCAGGAGCATTCATATGGCACCCATCAAAAACGTTCTCATCGTAGGCGGCGGTACTGCCGGCTGGCTTACAGCGGGCTTCCTGGCCCGAACACTGGGAGCCAAGGGGGCTGGCAGCGTGTCCATCACTTTGGTGGAGTCCAGTGACATTGGCATTATTGGCGTGGGCGAAGGGACGTTTCCATCTATTCGTGGAACCCTGTCCACGCTGGGCATTGACGAGGCCGTATTCATCCGCGAGTGCAACGCCACCTTCAAGCAGGGCGTTCGATTTGTCGATTGGGTCCGTGCTCCTGGCGCCGCAGGGTCATCGCATTACTTCCATCCATTCAGTCAGCCCAGCCAGCGACCTGGTGGTCCCGATCTACTGCCCTATTGGTTGCTCGGCATGGCTGGCAAAGGCGCAGCATTTGCGGAGGCCGCCACGATGCAACAGCGTGTTGCCGAGGCTAGCCATGGCCCCAAACGTTTGACGGACTCAGACTACATGGGCCCTATGAACTACGCCTACCATTTTGATGCTGGCAAGTTCGCAGGGCTATTGGCCCGACATGCCAAGTCCTTGGGCGTGCAACACCGCATTGCCACGGTACAAGGTGTCACCTTGGACGCGCAAGGCGCCATCGAAGCGGTGATCACGTCCGAGTGCGGGTCGCTGAAAGCGGATCTGTTTATCGACTGCACCGGAACACGTGCCGAGTTGATTGGCAAGGCATTGGGCTCACCCTTTCATAGCCTGCAAGACAGTCTCTTTGTGGACCGCGCTTTAGCGATGCAGGTGCCGTACACACAGCCCGACACCCCCATTGCTTCCTACACCACGTCAACGGCCCATGAGGCCGGGTGGACTTGGGACATTGGCCTGCAACAGCGCCGTGGCGTGGGCTATGTGTACTCCAGCCGGCACACCGATGACAGCCGCGCTGAAGAAGTGCTGCGCGCCCATATTGGGCCGGCAGCGGAAGCTCTGACGCCCCGCATGCTAAAGCTGGAGGTGGGTTACCGCGAAGTGCATTGGATCAAAAACTGCGTGGCCGTAGGGCTATCGGGCGGGTTTATCGAGCCACTGGAGTCATCGGGTATCGGTTTGATCGAAACAGCCGCTTACCTCATCAGCTTTCTGTTCCCCAAAGACGGCAACATGGAACCCGTCGCAAAGCACTTCAACCGCTTCATGCACCAGCGCTATGAACGGGTGGCTGACTTTGTGAAATTGCACTACTGTTTGAGCCAGCGTACCGACCATACATTCTGGCGCGACAACACTGCGCCCGAATCGATATCGGACACCTTGAAAGAGCAATTGAGCATGTGGCGCTGCCGCCCGCCACATCGCTTGGACTTTGTGACTGATTTGGAGATGTACCCACCATCGAGCTGGCAGTATGTGCTGTACGGAATGGAGTTCCAAACCGATCTCAGCCATGCCCAGGCGGCCTTTCCGCGCATGGGTGAGGCACGTGAAGAGTTCGCGATGATCCAGAAAATGGCGCAGCGCGCAATGGCTGACCTGCCGACACATCGCGCATTGGTCGAAGCAATGTGCGCCCGTTAGGTACGGACTCAGGCCCGCTTGTTGCGGGTGCCAGCCTTCGGCGGCGCAGAACTGGTGGA
The DNA here is from genome assembly GCA_039924745.1 of Rhodoferax sp. Taxonomy (GTDB): domain Bacteria; phylum Pseudomonadota; class Gammaproteobacteria; order Burkholderiales; family Burkholderiaceae_C; genus Allorhodoferax. The sequence continues at coordinate 15,560 of JBDTAG010000307.1, read as the reverse complement.
GTCGCGGACCACCAACTCATGGGGCAACACGCGGTGAAGCTTGTCTTCTGACACTTCGGGCGCATCGCTGCGGTTGGCAGCGATCAACATTTCAACTGCGACTCGCGCCATCTCGTTCTTAGGCTGGCGCACGGTAGTCAACGCAGGCCAAACCAGACGTGCGGCAGGTGAATCGTCAAAGCCAGCGATGGCCAGTTCGCTGGGCACCGCCAGTCCCAAGCGCTGTGCTGCAGCCAAAACACCCAAGGCCATATCGTCATTGCCGGCGAACACCGCCGTCGGTCGTATGCGACGGCCCATCAGCAGTTGCGCAGCATCCACGCCAGACTGAAAGACAAAATCCCCATTGCAAACAAGCGCGGGATCCACCGCCAGACCATGGGATTGCATGGCGCGCACATAGCCTTGGTAGCGCAGGCCAGAAGCAGTCTGGTCACTAGGGCCTTTGATGAAGGCAATACGCTCATGGCCTAGCCTGATCAACAAGGTGGTCATTTCTTCCGCAGCCTTAATGTCATCCATGCGAACGCTTGGCATACCTTTTACGTCACGCGCTGGAGACATCAACACACAGGGCGTCTGATTCTCGCGCAGGGCTTTCAGTACCGCAGGGTTGTCGCACAAGGGCGGGGTCAATATCATGCCGTCCGGTTGCAGTGCACTGACCATGCGCGCGACTTGCTGCGCCAGGTCAGGCGCGTCATTGTGCAGCGACTCCACGACCAAGTGGTACCCGGCTTCGCGGCAGCGCAACGTAGCGCCCTGCTGTACCTCGCCGACAAAGGCCGCACTAGGATCGTAATACAGCAGGCCAATCAAAAAGGAACGCGCGCCAGCCAGACTGCGCGCTGAAAGCTTGGGGCGGTATTTCAACGCCGCTACGACCTTGAGCACATGTTCGCGCGTGGCGGGGTGAACACCCGACTCTTGATTGATCACCCGCGACACAGTCTTGATCGACACCCCCGATTGTTCTGCCACATCGGTGATCGTTGCTGCCGCCCCTGCCTTGCCAAAGTTCGCCATGGGTTTTCTCGTGTGCCTTCTTACTGTATTTTTGAGTATCGCACGCCCACTATGATTCACAGCTTCAGACAAGGAGTGTTCATGCGGCATATCGCATCTGTAGCTATTCGTTGCGTTCTGTGCCTGGGCGCAGCAACTTCACTATCCATAGGAGCCCAAACCGTGCCACCATCTGACGACCCCTACCTTTGGCTTGAAGACGTTCAGGGTGAACGTGCGTTGGATTGGGCGCGCACGCGCAATGCCGAATCGCAAACTGTTTTAGAAGCTGTTCCAGGTTTTGCGCAGACACGCAGCAAACTGCTAGAGGTACTCGATAACCGAGACCAAATTCCTTATGTGAAACGCCGCGGTGACCACCTGTGGAATGTCTGGAAAGACGCAACCAATAAACGCGGCCTGTGGCGCCGTACCTCGTTGGCCGAGTACCGCAAAGCCCAGCCCAAATGGGAGACGCTGATCGACCTCGACGCTTTGGTCACAGCAGAGAATGAAAACTGGGTTTGGGGAGGTGCGGAATGTCTGGCGCCCGCCTACACCCGCTGCCTGGTCTCCCTATCGCGCGGTGGCGCTGACGCGAAAGTGGTGCGTGAGTTTGATCTGACAACCCGCACCTTCGTCAAAGATGGATTTGCGTTGCCTGAGGCCAAATCCCAGGTCGATTGGGTCGACGCAAACACCGTGTTGGTCTCTACAGACTTTGGCCCGGGCTCCATGACCAAGAGTGGCTATGCCCGTATCGTTAAGGAATGGAAGCGTGGCACACCATTGGCGAGCGCCCGCACCGTGTATGCGGCGCAAGAGAGCGATGTGGCGGTATCAACCGTAGTGGACCGCTCGCCCGGCTTTGAGCGCGTCGTTGTAGGCCGCGCAACGGATTTCTTCAACAGCGAAGAATTTCTGTTGCAAGGCGCAGAGTTGAAGCGGTTAGACAAGCCAACCGACGCCACGCTGATGTGGCAGCGCGACTGGGCATTTTTGCAACTGCGTAGCGACTACGTTGTGGATGGCAAAACCTTCAAGGCCGGTGCGTTGTTGGGCATCAACTTTGATGCTTGGCTCAAGGGCGACAAGCATTTCGACGTGCTGTTTGAACCCACGGCCACGCGCTCCATTGCCGAAGGGGGTGTCGGCATGACGCGTGATCACCTGCTGCTCAGCATTCTGGACAACGTAGCGGGCCGCTTAGAAGAACTCAGCTACGAAAATGGCCGATGGGTGCATCGCGCGGTGGACGCGCCGTTCCCCGGGACGCTCAGTGTGGGCGGTCTGGGTGACCCATTTGTGAAAAATGACCCGTTGGCCAATGCGTACTTCTTGAACTACGCCGATTTCCTAACCCCTGATAGTCTCTATCTGGGCGAAGTGGGCAGCGACAAACGTGAGTTGCTAAAGAGCCGCCCCAGCTTCTATGACACCGATGGCATGCGTGTTGAACAGCAATTTGCCACCAGCAAAGACGGCACCAAGATTCCCTACTTCGTGGTTTGGCCCAAAGGTGCGAAAGTTGATGGCACCAACCCCACGATCCTGTACGGCTACGGCGGCTACCAAATCTCGATGTTGCCCAGCTACAGTGGCGAATACGGTGTGGCCTGGCATGCCAAGGGCGGTGTGCTGGTGATTGCCAATATCCGTGGCGGCGGCGAGTTTGGCCCCACCTGGCACACATCTGCCACCAAGGCCAACAAGCAGCGCAGCTATGACGACTTTGCCGCTGTGGCCGAAGACCTGATCGCACGCAAGATCACCAGCGCCAAACACCTGGGCATCTATGGTGGCAGCAATGGCGGCCTGTTGGTGGGCGCGGTGATGGTGCAGCGCCCCGAGTTGTTTGGTGCCGTGGTCTGCGCGGTGCCCCTGCTGGACATGCGCCGCTACCACAAGCTGTTGGCCGGCAATAGTTGGATTGCCGAGTACGGCGACCCAGATGTACCGGCTGAATGGGCTTGGATCAGCCAATACAGTCCGTACCAAAACGTCAAGGCGGAGGTGCACTACCCCAAGGTACTGTTCACCACGTCCACCCGCGACGACCGCGTGCACCCCGCCCACGCACGCAAGATGGTGGCCCGCATGCTGGAGCAGGGTCATAAGGACGTGCTGTATTACGAGAACATGGAAGGCGGCCACGGTGGGGCAGCGGACAACACCCAACGCGCGCAGTTGCAGGCGCTACGCTTTGCGTTCCTGTGGAACGCGCTGGGCGGCCAGTAAGGCAGGCAGCGGACGAAGGGCCGTCTGGCTGGAGGTTTTAAGACAAATCGGCCTCTAGCCCTCGCGCAATATAGCGATACCGCTATTTAACTTATAGCAACTCAGTGTATATTTGCGCAAGTTGATCGGCAATTTACACTTGGGGTCTGCCGCACCGGCACGCACATCACCCAAATCCATACCGACCATGAGCAAGTTTGCCCCCATCAGTGGCTTCCCCGAATGGCTGCCCGAGCAGCGCCTGCTAGAGCAGCAATGCATGGACACCATACGCCGCCAGTACGAACTGTACGGCTTCGCCAATATCGAAACCCGCAGCGTCGAGCCCACCCAGGTACTCAGCGGCAATGGCGACGACAAAGAGATCTATGTGCTGGCCCGTCTGCACGAAGACCCCAACGCACCCAAGGCGCCACCCGAATTCGGCCTGCGCTTCGACTTGACCGTGCCGACCGCGCGCTATGTGCAGCAGTTCAAAGGCCAACTCAGTTTTCCATTCAAGCGCTACCAGATGCAAAAGGTCTGGCGCGGCGAGCGCCCGCAAGAGGGCCGCTACCGCGAGTTCACGCAGTGCGACATTGACGTCATTGGCGACGGCGCCTTGCCCAGCTTTTACGATGCCGAAGTCGTTCGCCTGATGGCCGTGGTCACCAGCACGCTCCCCATTCCACCGGTCACGCTGCGCGTTAACAACCGCAAGCTGCTGCAAGGCTTTTACGAAGGCTTAGGGATAGCCGACACCAACGCCGTACTGCGCGTGGTCGACAAGCTGGACAAGATCGGCGCACCCAAAGTCTCCGCGCTGTTGCAGACCGAGTTGGGTCTGACCGAAGCACAGGCGGCGCAGTGTCTCGCAATCGCCAGCATCAAGACTGCTGATACCTCGTTTGTGGAGAAGGTGCGGGCGTTGGGCATCAGCTCCCCGCTGCTGGACGAGGGCCTGACCGAACTGACCGAGGTGCTGGATAACGCCGCCGATCTGAATGCTGCACGCTTGGCTGCTGGGCAACCCCCGTCGGTATCTGCCGACCTGGCCATTGCGCGCGGGCTGGCCTATTACACCGGCATGGTGTGCGAAGGGCAGATGCAGGGCTTTGAGTCTTCAGGCTCGGTGTGCGGCGGTGGGCGTTATGACAACCTGGCGGGTGATGCCAAGGTCAAACTACCCGGCGTGGGCATGTCCATTGGCCTGACCCGCATTCTAGGTTTGCTGTTTGCAAAAGGTGTGCTCAAGCCTACCCGCAAAACCCCGACCGATGTTTTGGTCGCGCTGAACGACGAAGCCAGCCGCCCGGCAGCCAATGCGCTGGCCAACCAATTGCGCGGCCGTGGCATCGCAACCGACCTGTACCACGCTCCAAAGGCCTATGGCAAACAGATCGAGGCAGCCTCCAAGCGCGGCATTCCTTATATTTGGTTCATCGGCGAGAACGCCAGCCACCAAGTGAAAAACTTGCTGACCGGCGAGCAGACTGCTGTTGACCCGGACAAATGGTTACCGGTCTAACACGACTGCTGACAAACGCACCAGCAGGCAATCCAGAGCAGTTCAAGAAACACAAACGGCACCCTAAGGTGCCGTTTGTGTTGATATGAGCGGACGAATCAGGCGTTTTTGGATTTGCGACGGCGTGCGATGGCACCCATCAACCCCAAGCCAGCCAACATCATGGCGTAGGTTTCAGGCTCTGGTACTGCCGATACAGAAGCGGAACCAACGTTGAAACCGTGCCAATACTCAGGCTGACCAATGGCAATATTCATGCTGGTGAAAGAACCTTGTAATTGCAAAACACCATTGAACTCTGATCCGGTAAACGCATTGCCAGCTACCGAGTATCCGGAATACCCCCAATAATTACCGCCTGACGAGACTACCGATACGTCACTGTCGAAGGTGTAAGTCACCGGGACATTGGACTGACCAACACTCACCAAAGAAATGAACGGATTTTCGATGGCTTGGCTAAAAGTCAGCGTAAAAAATGAGGGCTCGGCTATCTGCAACATGCCGCTCGGCTGGTATCCGCCATAAGTGCCGGAAGCGGAAATACCGCCAGTTTCTGCGTTGTCGTAATAGTACGTTCCATTGACCACGCTAACTGGAGTACTTCCCGTCAAAGTAACACCAACCACGGTGCTGCCAATGGTCAAGGTTCCAGTGTCTGCGGCTGTCCAGTCAATCCAGCTTGGGCCAGCGCTAGCAACGGTTTGAATGAGCACAGTTGCTGCAGCAATAACCAGTGATTTAATTTTCATTGAGTAACCCCTTTTGTGAACGTGTTCAGTATGCGAATCCAGAACTGGGAATGCAATAGTCCGTTCGGACTAACCTGCGGGATTCAAACGCGGTGCGTATGGGTGTTTAGACACAGGCTTTCCTGAACTCGATCAGATACAAGTAGGAATCACTGCTTTAGGTTTTCGTCTAAAAGCTGTGTGTGCCTTTACCGAATTGATTAATTTGCGCACAAGGCAGCGGACTTCGACGCTGGGGAGGTCAGGCTGTGCGCGATGGCTTCTGCGAGCCTGCTTGTGAGCTGCCGCGCGCCTTGGGCCAGCGCGTCCATGCCATTGCCGACCGGTTCGCTGATGCTCAACTGGCAGGCTAAGGCGTGGGTTTCGTCTGTGCGGCGGATAGTCCAGCTGAAGCTGCCGTCGATGCGCGAACTTTCGATTGCATCGAACTGCCGCACCTGCACCGCGATGCGGTAAGCCGGTGTAGTGGCCTGCCGGCCTCCCTTGGTGATGTCAATGGCACCCAGTCGCCTGGCTACTCCACTGGCCAATGCATCGCGCAGTTCGTTGTCGAAGGACGACGCCCAACGGTGCTGCTCCAGAACGTTGACCTGTGCATTCGCGTCACCCTGCTGGCGTACCACCATCTGCGGACGTGCCAAGCGCTCGGGAACACCGACTGGGGCCATGTCAATGTAGACCTGAGGCGTGACTACAGGGGCTACATCCGTTGGCAATACGCTGTCCGCCAACGTGTAATACAGCGTGGGCTTGCCAGCACAGCCAGCGAGTAACAGCACGGCGAGGGCGCTTGAAGCGATTGCAAAATGAAACTTCATTTTCTATCTTCCGGTTTCCCGCGCAACAGCGACTCGGGGTGGCTTTCGAGGTAATCGGTCAACACGCGCAGGGAGCCCGCAGCGCGCGTGAGTTCCTGCAGCGTCTGGCGCAGATCCTGTTGCAGCGGTGAATCTTCTGCGAGTGTGCGATCAGCGGTGTTCACCGTCTTACGTACATCTTTCATGGCGGCTGCGAGTTCGGGTGTGACGGTGGTGTCGATGTTATGGGCCACCGACTCAGCGCTGGCCAATGTTTTATTCAGGGCGGCGAGTGTCGTGCGCAGGTCAGCAGCAATTTGTTCGTAGGGAACTTTGTTGAGCTTGCTGGCAATCTCCTGCACCTGCGACTGGATTTCGTCCAGGCTGTTGGGCACCGTCGGCAGCTCGATAAGCGCCTGGGTCGTGTCCACCTTGACTGGCGGCGATTTTGGGAAAAAGTCCAGTGCGACATAGACCTGTCCGGTCAGTAAATTGCCGTTGCGTAACTGTGCGCGAAGACCCTTGCCGATCAGGAACTGCAGGCGCTGCTGCTGCGTGACCGTCGATACCCGCCCCGGGTCACCCTCCTTGCGGCGCAAGCGATCGGAGTAAACCTGCACCAGCACCGGCATGCGGAAATCGCGCTCGGCGCGGTCGAATTCGACGCCAATCGATTTAACCTCACCGATCACGACACCGCGAAAATCAACCGCTGCGCCCGGCGAGAGTCCGCGCAAGGACTGGTTGAAATACAGCAGCAATGTCTGGGCTGGACCGTCAGGCTCCTTCATCGCAGTGGGTTCATCCATACCCAAACTGAACACGGCATTTTCCTTCGCAATCGGCCCCATCACGTCGTCCGGCGACTGGAATGCGATGCCTCCAAGCAGGATGGTCGCAAGCGACTGGGTGCGCAAGGTGAAGCCGCTCGCGCTGAGTTGTGCGTCAATCCCACTGGCTTGCCAGAAGCGCGTATTGGCTCCAATGAACTTGTCGTAGGGCGCATTGACGAACACACGCATGGTCACCCCACGGCCATCGCCATCGAGTTCGAACGCAGCCACCTGCCCCACTTTGATGCGCCGGAAGTAAACGGGAGAGCCGATATCGAGCGAGCCAATGTCTTTGGCACGCACAAGGTATTGCTGACCTGCTGAATCGCGCGTCACGATGGGGGGCAATTCAAGGCCCGTGAATTCACGCTTGGTTTCCTCTGACACACCCGCGTCAGCGCCGATATAGGCACCCGATAGCAAGGTACCTAACCCGGAAATACCAGAGGTATCCAGCCGCGGCCGTACCACCCAAAAACGCGTGTCTTCGGCCGTAAAACTGCTCGCTTCTTTTTTAAGTTGCACGGTGACGTTGACCGTGAGGCGGTCCCGCGCCAGTGCGATGGTTTGCACTGTGCCAATCTGTACATCCTTGTATTTGACAGCAGTCTTGCCCGCTTCGAGCCCTTCGGCTGACTTGAAGCTCAGTGTGATTTCCGGCCCACGGTCAAGCAGCAACTTCGCCACCAGCGTGATGCCAACCAGCGCGGCCACGATAGGGATGAGCCAGATCAGCGAAGGCAGCCAATCGCGCCGTCGCGCCACTGTCGGCGTTGGAAGCTTGGACACTGGCGGCGATTCGCTCGATACGTTTTGTTCTTCACTCATGCAGGTTTTTTCTCAGCAAGTGGCTCAAATAGCCCGGTAGATGCAGCGGGTGCGGCGCTGTCGGCGGTCTCGACGGTATCCCATATCAGCTTAGGGTCAAAGGTGAGCGATGCGAGCATCGTCAAGACCACTACCCCGGCAAACGCTGCAATCCCCACGCCCGCCGTAATTTGCGCAAACCCCTGAATCTGCACCAGTCCGGTCAGCAACGAAACCACGAACACGTCGAGCATAGACCAGCGGCCAATAGTTTCGATGATGTGGTACAGCTTGACCCGTTCGGGCTGCCGCCAGGTGCTGCGCCGCTGCACCGAGATTAGTAAAAGCAGGAGCACCGTCAGCTTGAACAGTGGCACAAGGAAACTGGCGATGAAGACAATGGCGGCCAGGCCATAAGCACCCGACACCCAGAAATAGATTACTCCGCTCAAGATGGTGTCTTGCTGCGTGCCGAATAAGCTCTTGGTGATCATTACCGGCAGCAAATTGGCCGGAATATAGAGGATGCACGCGGCCATCAGCAACGCCCACGTACGATTGAGGCTGTCAGGCTTGCGTGCGTACAGCCGCGTACCACACAGCCCGCAAGCGTCGCCGTCTTTTGCGCCACGCCACACCGTCGCGCAATGCTGACAGGCTTCAAGTCCAAGCGAAGCCGCAGTCACGACCAATCCTTCGTCTTGCGGCTGAGCGTGAAAGAACGGCGGCTTCAATCGACTTCCTTGCCCGTGGTCTCGAAAGCCATTTCCCAAAAGCCTCGCGGATTGAACGACAACACTGCGGTCAATAAAACCGTGAGTGCCATGAAGGCATAGAGCGCTGGCCCTGGTAGAACGGTCGCCATGCTGGATAGCTTGACGATGGCGACCAGTACACCGAGCAAAAACACCTCAATCATTCCCCAGGGCCGCAGCGATTGCATGGCCCGCACCAGCGTTTCAAAGCCAGCAGGCCGGTGCTGGTGTGACAGGGGCACCAGCAGATAGGCCAGGATGCAAAGTTGCAGCAGAGGGAAGAGCAGCGTCGTTGCTAGCACCAACAGCGCGACAAGCGATCTGCCTTCCATGCTAAGCGCTACCACCGCACCGAGCAAGGTAGTCTGGCTGTGCAAACCTTGTATCTCGATTTCAACGATGGGGAAACCGTTCGCAATGGTAAACATCACCAAACTCGCAACAGTCAGCGGCAGGATGCGCCGTCGCTGCGCACCGTTGTGCCGGTCAAGCTCTGAGTTGCAGCGCGAGCAGCGCGCAACATCGCGCGGTTTTAGGGTTGGCCTGCTGTAGATCGCATCGCAACCTTGGCAGACGATGGTGTCGGGTACCCGCTCCATGCTTATCCGGCCGTCTCTTTTCCTGCGCAACGCGCATGCGCTTTGAACGGCATTGCGCGATTGAAAATATGCACGTTCATCACTCACTCCGATTCGAATATCAAGTGTTCGGCAATGGTTGTAGGGACGCGACCATGGGGTAAAAACCAGGATAGTGTCGCTGTAAGCCATGTCAAGAAATGACAACAAAACAGCGACGGCCGCACTGGCAATGATATGCGAGCTGCACGGGTTGCTCAAGTGGGCGCACTACCGTTTAGCGCAGATCGTTAACGCCCCTTCCTCCACCTTGTGCCGCCACACGCTTCCTGAAGAACCATCAGAACAGCCAAAATAGCACTCACAGGGGTCCCATTTTTTAGTCGCGTAGGCTAAGGTCTGATCAAAGAGCGTCCCGTTGAACTTTTAGCGCCATGCGCGCTACACCGCATGCGCGTCTACGATAACAATCTTCTTCAGCGGAAGCGTTGACCACCAAATAGCCCACAACAAAATGATTTGCAAAACCAACCGCAGCCACAACAAAACTTCAGGGACTGTCGAAAAAATTTTGGGATTCATCAACATGTAAATATTGGCCGGCGTCACCGCAATGGTTAGCAGGAACAACCCGACCCCAGCAATGCGCCTATACCTCAGGCTGGTTAACGCAAGTGCCCCAAGCAATTCAAAAAAACCACTGATGTACACGGCCTCTAAACGGAATGGCAGACCCGGAGGAATGATTTTCAGAAAGAAATCTGGCGCCAAGAAGTGACCCATCCCACCGATAAGGAACCACAAAAACACAATTGACAGTGCAATTTTTTTGTACCTCATACTGCCCTTTGCAGGGCCACTACTTCACGCTCTACCTCAACCATTAAAACGGTCCACCCCACAGATCAGTGTGCCGGGGTCGTTATGGGAGATGGCCAGTTCGTCCTTGGCGTGTGAGACTTCCATATCGCGCGGCAACTTCACGCCGTTCTTTACTGCCAAGATTTCGGACATGATGCTCACCGCAATCTCTGGTGGTGTTTTGCTGCCGATGTAAATGCCGATGGGGCCACGCAAGCGGGCCAAGCTTTCAGGCGATTGTTCTAAATGCTCCACCATGCGTTGATGGCGTGCCTGGTTGTTACGGCGCGAGCCAATGGCACCGATGTAAAAAGCCTCGGTCTGCAAGGCTTCGAGCAGGGCAAGGTCATCCAACTTGGGATCGTGGGTGAGCGCAATCACGCAGGTGCGGCGGTCCGGCTTGAACGCCGTGACCACGTCATCCGGCATATCGCTCACCACTGTGGCACCTTTGACCGACCAGGCACCGCGGTATTCCTCGCGGGGGTCACACACGGTCACTGCAAACCCACTGAACAAGGCCATGGTGGCCACATACTCACTGAGTTGCCCTGCGCCAACGATCAGCATGCGGTACTCGGGGCCAAAGGTGTTGACCAGCTCGGCTGCCCCCACCACCAGGTCAGATGGCGCGGCGCTGGGTTGCAGGTTTACGGCTCCGTCAGCCAATTGCACTTCACGCCGCACCATCTGCCCCTGCTCTAACAAGGCGACCAGTTCCTGCAATGCGACTGCATCGGGGTCAAACTCCAGCAGCAACTCCAAAGTGCCTCCACACGGTAGTCCAAACCGGTGGGCTTCGTCTGCCGTGATGCCGTATTTCACAAAGCGCGGGGCGCCTTGTGGAATCTCTTGTGATTCGCCACTGGGCGCTGCCCCTTGTGAGGCATAGGCCCGGGTGAAGCGGTAGATCAGGTCATCTTCAATACAGCCGCCTGACACCGACCCGACGACCGACCCGTCGTCACACAAGGCCATGATGGATCCCACTGGCCGCGGCGACGATCCCCAAGTGCGCACCACCGTGGCCAGCAAGGCCCGGCGACCCGCCAGTCGCCAATCGCGCAGGGTGCGCAGCACCAAAACATCTACGTTTTCCATGGAGGATTCCGTGCTTTAGCGCAAGAACACGACACACGCCAAAATGACCAGCGCACCCGCAACCCACACCCACACCGGCACGCCCATCAGCCCTGAACTTGGGGCCACCTGGGTCGCAACGGGTGCCACTCCGGTTGCCACATCCGCCGCTGCTTGTGCGGCATAGGCTTCAGGGTGCTGCTTTTGCATTTCGTCGTCAAACCGCTTGAAAAAGTCTTCGGCCATCGATTTAGCCGCACCATCAATCAGGCGCTGTCCAAGCTGGGCAATCTTTCCGCCCACTGTGGCATGCACCTTGTAACTCAGCTCATTACCCCTGTCGTTGGGTGTGAGCTGCACGGCGGCGTTGCCCTTGCCAAAGCCTGCCGGACCGCCCTGCCCTTCAAAGCTGATGGTGTAGCTGCTGGGTGGCTGGATATCGGACAGCGTGATCTTGCCGCTGAACTTGGCAGATACCGGCCCAATCTTGATAGCCATACCGATGACGTATTGATTTTCGCCACTCGCCTCGACTTTGTCGCAGCCGGGGATGCAAGTCTTGAGCACGGCGGGGTCGTTGAGCGCGTCCCAGGCCTGTTGCTGGGTGATGGCCAATTGGCGGCTGCCTAGCATTTCCATGGTGTGTTCCGGTTCTAAGTTGGTGGTTAAAAAATCAGCGCCTAAGTACACCGGCCACACTGGCAGCCAGGTCTTCGAGCTTACTAAGGTTATGGACGGCCAGCATGCCGTGCGCGTATCGATTCAATACTGAGGCTCCTTGCGCCAGCGGCGCATAGCCTTCAAAGCGCAGCAAAGGGTTTAGCCACAAAAGACGACCCGTGCGGCGGCGCAGCCAGTCCAGCTCCTGTTCGAGGGCTTGCGGCTCACCCGTGTCGAGCCCGTCGGAAATCAGCAGCACCAGCGTACGGCGGCCTACGAGTTTGCGGCTGTGCAGTGCACGCAAAGTGCCCAGCGCGTCACCCAAACGGGTACCGCCAGCGAAGTCTTCAATGGCCGCGCTGGCCTGGACCAACATGGCATCGGTGTCGGCCTGCGCAAAGGCGGGGCTGAGGTCGGTGAGGTGCGTTCCAAAGGCAAATACATGGCGCTGCAGCCGCGCGCTACCGCCCAATGCTTGGCGGCTGGTGGCAGCGTGCAAAAACGCCAAGAGCAGACGGGCATAACGCTCCATAGACCCCGATACATCCACCAGTACCAAGAGCGGCAGCGGTTGGCGCATCCGCTGCAGGCGCGGCAGATCAATAGGCTCCCCGCCACTGCGCACGGCGGACTGCAACACGCCGCGCCAATGCAGCGCATGGCCTCGGTGGCCCGGCCGGCTGCGCCTGCTGGCAAAGGTTGGCAGCGGCAGGCGGATATCGCGCGCCAAGCGCTCCACCAAGCGGAACTCGGTGGCGCCCAAGGCATTGAAGTCTGCATGTTGGAGTCGCTGCAAGTTACTGGCAGTCATAGCCGCATCAAACTCCACCTTGTCGTCTTGTGGCTTGTGCTGGGCTTGTTTGCCGAAGGCCTGCTGGGGCGACAGCGCCTCGCGCACCCGGGGGCGTCGCTTGCTGGGTTCGGCCTTGCCTTCTGCGCTGGGCAATAACTGCGCGAGCAGTTTGTGCGCCATGTTGGGGTTGCGAAAAAACGCGTCAAACAGCTCGCGGTAAACCTGCCGGTCCTGTTCACGACTCACCAGCACCGATTCAAGAGCGGCGCTCAGGTCTTCGCGCCTCTCCAATCCGACTAGCAGTGCGGCATCGGTGGCCAAGGCAATACGGGCCGGGTCCACCCGCACACCGGCGCGGCGCAGCGTACGCCCGAACGCGGCCAGGTTGTCACCAAACTTGCCTAGCCGCGAATCGCCTAACTGCATGTCAAATCCCCAGCACCTTGGGATAGACGCGCATTGAGAACGGCTGCGCTACGCAGCATCGTCTTCCTCGGCTGGGGCCAGCAAATCTGTGGCCAACTGGTGGTTGAGGGCCGCCACATCGTCACGCTGTTTAAACAAGATGCCCGCCGTGTCGGTCAGCAGCTCAGGGTCGAGCACCAGCGTATCCAAGGCCAGCAGGGCCTTCGCCCACTCCACACTCTCTGCTATACCCGGTGCACGCTGAAAGCTGGCTACAAACGGCTGGCTGCGCAGCCGGTTCACCACATCGGCAACCTGGGCGGTGAGTGCATCGCTCGCACCCGGAACCTGGGCGCGGATGATGGACAGCTCGCGGTCCCGCTCGGGATAGTCCAGCCAGTGGTAGAGGCAGCGGCGCTTGACGGCATCGTTGAGTTCACGGGTGCGGTTGCTGGTCAAAATGGTGACCGGTGGCACTTCGGCACGTACCGTTCCCAACTCAGGAATGCTGACTTGAAACTCGCCCAAATATTCCAGTAAGAAAGCCTCAAACGGCTCATCCGCGCGGTCTACCTCGTCAATCAGCAGCACTGCTCCGGGCGCGGGCGTCTGCAGGGCTTGCAACAGGGGGCGGCGCAAGAGATAGCGTTCTTGGTAGACCTCGCGCTCCACCTGCTGGGTATCGGCAGCACTGGCACCGATTTGTGTTGCCCGCATATGCAGCAGTTGGGCGGCATAGTTCCACTCGTACAGCGCTTCGCGCTGTTCCAACCCGTCATAGCACTGCAGGCGGATCAACGCCCTTTGGAGCGCGGTCGACAGGGCTTTGGCCAACTCGGTTTTGCCCACACCGGGTTCGCCCTCCAGCAACAGCGGGCGCTGTAACTTGAGTGCCAGAAACACAGAAGTCGCCAAGCGGCGGTCCGCGTAGTAACCGGCCGCTTGCAGGGCTTGCGTGAGCGCATCGATGCTGGGAAACGGAGTCATGACCAATTACTTTGCTATTAATTCAGGAGCTGTATACGCATATTGCACGAGGGCTAGAGGCCAGAAACACTAACAACACTTGGCCCTAGAGCGTGCAGATTGAAATGAAGAGGCCCCGCGTCCATCGGACCGCGGGGCCTGTGCACTGGCCCGAGGTTCAGCCCAAGAGCTTGGCGACACCCCGCTGGGTTTGCACACTGATGAGGTTGGCACGGTACGCGGCTGTGGCGTGGATGTCTGCGTTCAAGTCGCTGGCATCAATCGGCACCGCTGCGGCAGACGCGACCGTAAAGCTTTTGTTCAACGCGTCTTCCAGCCCTTTGTGACGGAACACGCCCTGCCCGGCCCCAGTGACGGCGACGCGCACGCCGCCTGCCGTTTGCGCCAGGTACACCCCCACCATCGCAAAGCGTGACGCAGGTTGCACAAATTTCATGTACACACTGCGCTTGGGGATGGGGAAGCTGATGGCGGTGATGAGCTCGCCCTCTTCCAGCGCGGTGGTGAACATGCCCAGGAAGAAGTCATCCGCCGCGATCTTGCGGCGGGTGGTGTGCACGGTAGCGCCCAAAGCCAGCACGGCGCTGGGGTAGCAGGCAGCAGGGTCGTTGTTGGCCACCGAGCCACCCAGTGTGCCCATGGCACGCACTTGCTTGTCGCCAATGTGGGCTGCCAGATCGGCCAGCCCGGGAATGGCGGCTTTCACTTCGGCGCTGTCTGCCACGTCGATGTGGCGCGTCATCGCGCCGATGACGATGGCATCGCCTTCACGGCGAATGCCGGCCAGCGACGCGATACCGCCTAAGTCTGCCACCGCACCGGGTTGCGAAAGGCGTAGCTTCATGGACGCCAGCAGGGTTTGCCCGCCGGCCAGCACCTTGGTACCACCGGCCGCGAGCTTGGAGGCCTCTTCGACCGTGGTGGGACGCTCTAGGGTAAATGCATACATAGTGTGTGTCTCCTGTGCTTATGCTTTGGCGGCCTGGATGGCTTCCCACACGCGGTGGGGCGATGCGGGCATGTCGAAGTCTTGCACTCCGACTTCGTGCAGCGCGTGGAGCACCGCATTGATGACCGCTGGCGGCGAGCCGATCGCACCGGCCTCACCGCAGCCTTTGGAGCCCAGCGGGTTGTGGGTGCAAGGGGTGCAGATGTTGTCGATCTTGAACTCGGGGAAGTCGTCCGCGCGGGGCATGGTGTAGTCCATGAAGGAGCCGGTCAACAGCTGGCCGGTTTCTTTGTCGTAGACACAGTTTTCCAGCATCGCCTGGCCTATACCCTGCACCAAGCCGCCATGTACCTGACCTTCCACGATCATCGGGTTGATGATGACGCCAAAGTCGTCCACCGCAGTGAATTTATCGATGCGCGTCTTGCCCGTCATGGGGTCGATCTCCACCTCGCAGATGTAGGTGCCGCTGGGGTAGGTGAAATTGGTCGGATCGTAAAACGCAGTTTCGTTCAGACCCGGCTCCAGCTTGTCCAGCGGGTAGTTGTGCGGC
>JBDTAG010000306.1:0-6237 GCA_039924745.1 Rhodoferax sp. | reverse complement strand
CGCTGTTTGACGCGCTGCGCCAGCCACAAGACTGGGATGGTTTGCGAGCCTACCAATTTGCAGGTCTGGGCTACCACTCGCCAAATATGGAGATCAGCCAGCAGGTGCGACTAGCCCGCAAGGCAACTGGATTCGATCAGGAGGCCATAGCGACGCTGATTTTGTCGGGGAAGTTTTTGGGTTTTTTGCCGGACCACTACGCACAGAGTTTTGTGCGCGACGGTCACATGCGCGCGATCGACCAGGCAGTGTTTAGATACGACTGCCAGTTCTTTGCGATCACCAGGCGTTCGCCGCAGATTGCGCGGGCGACGCGGGCCTTCCAGGATTGCCTGGAAGTGGCCCATGGGGTGTGACACCCCCACGCTCCGCCGCTACGCGGCTCGCTGCCCCCGAGGGGGCTAGTTTTAGCCGCCCTTTTTGGAGCGCTTGCCAGGGTTCTTCTTGCTGCGAGTCGCGACGCCGCGCTCCAGGCTAACCTTTTGTCCGCGACCGCCGGTTGGCACGGTGTAACCAGCGAGTGTGGCTGGGCGTGGAGTGGCTTTACGGTCTGCTTCGGTGACTATTTTGTTGCCCATTTGACGGTCCTGACTAAGTTTGCAAAAGGCAGTATTAGGCCATAAGTTGAGAACGTTGCGCAATTGCACCACTTGCGTACATCGCCCCACGACGTAAATCGCTGCCCAACATGGGGTTTACTAACATTAGTTAAACTAATGAGCTACGTGGAACAGGCTGTCAGCAGTTTGGCCGCTCAGCATGGTTTTTCCCTCACATTGCATGGCAGAAATGAAATATGCGAACCTTTGATTCGGACGCGTTGGAGTGCTTGGCTGCCATTGTGGAAGAGGGTGGCTTTGAGCGTGCAGCATTGCGCCTATCGGTCACCCAGTCGGCGGTTTCCCAGCGCTTGCGCGCGCTGGAGGCCCAAGTGGGCACGGTGTTGCTGGTGCGCAGCCGCCCCATCAAGCCCACAGCGGCCGGGCGCTTGTTGATCAAACACGCGATGCAGATGCGCCTGTTGCGCGCCGATCTCGAAACCGATTTGCAGGATTTAACGCCCGGCACCGGCGCCCTGCGCGAGGAAGACCGCATTTCCATCGCCATCAATGCGGACAGCATCGCCACGTGGGCGCTGCCAGCCTTGGGCCCGATGGTGAGCGAGGGCTTGCCGTTGGAGATCATCACCGACGACCAAGACTTCACCCACGAGTGGCTGCGCGAAGGCCAGGTGCTGGGCTGCGTGACTACGCTCAAACAAGCGCTGCGCGGTTGCAAAGTCATGCCGCTGGGCGTGATGCACTACGTGGCCGTATCCAGCCCGTCATATGCCAGCGCCCATTGCCCGCAGGGGCTGACGCCGCACAATTTCCGCAGCATTCCATTCGTTGCCTTCAACCGTAAGGACGATGTGCAGACCGAATTTGTCAGCCGGGCCTGTGGCCTGCGCCGCGTGGCTTTGAGCCAGCGGTTTGTGCCCAGCTCCGAGGGCCAAGTGCGCGCCGTGCTGGCGGGCTGGGGGGCTAGCGTGCTGCCCGAGCTGCAGGTGCGCAGCCTGCTGGCCAGCGGTGCCCTGGTCAATCTGGCGCCACAGGTCACGCTGCCGGTGAACCTGTATTGGCATTGTTGGAACCTGGATTCAGTGGTGATTGACCGCCTGACCTTGGCGTTGTCCACTGCCGCCGCCGAGGCGCTGAAGACTACGCGGTCATAAATTGACCCTTTGCTGTATTTTTTGACGGTCGCGGCTAAACTATAGCCATGCAACCCCAAACTGTTACCAAAATCTCTTTCAAAACCCAGATGCTGCAGGCGCGCGAAGATGCCATCATTCGCGTCGTCAACCGCTTGCTGGCCGAAAAAGGCTTCGACGCCATGACGGTGGACGAAGTGGCTGCCAGCGTGGGCATCGCCAAGGCCAGCCTGTACAAGCACTTTCCCAGCAAAGAAGACCTCGCTGCGGCGGCCATGGTGTACGTGATGCGCCGTGCGCAAAACTACCTGAAAGATTTGCCCGCAGACGCCAGCCCACTGGAGAAGCTGCGCACAGTGGTGCGTTGGACGATGGAGCTCAAATTGGTCGGAGAAATGCCCTCGCTACCCAGCCAGAACTCCAGCCTGCGCGCCACGCTGATGGCCAACGCGGACTATATGAACGGGCTCATCGAGGTCAGCGACCAACTCGGCGAATGGATTGTGGCTGCGCAAGAGCAGGGCAGTATCAACCAGAAGTTGCCCGCCATTGCCATCTTGTACACGCTGTACGCACGTGCCTGCGACCCCGTGCTGGAGTTCTTGAAGATGGGTGGACAACACACCGATGCAGAGATCATCGATTTGGTGTTGTCGACCTGCTTTGATGGCTTAAACGCCCGTTAGCCCTCGTCGCATATCAGTATGCTGCTCCTGATTTCGAAGCGTCGTCGTTGGGCGCTTGTCGGCCTTTTGTCGCTGTGGAGCCTTGGCGTGTGCAATGCTTTGGCGGCACAGCCCGAGCCGACCAATGCCCCTGCCTTGATGTTGGCCAAGGTCTACCACCCCGGCACTGATCTGACCGACTATTGGGTTAGTGAGAAATACGACGGCATTCGCGGCTATTGGGACGGCCAACAACTGTTTACCCGTGGCGGTGAGCGTGTCCATGCTCCCACATGGTTCACGGCAGGCTGGCCCACAACACCGCTGGATGGGGAGCTTTGGGCCGGACGTGGCCGCTTTGCCCAGGCCAGCTCCACGGTGCGCCAACAGGTTCCTGACGAGGCAGCCTGGCGCGGCATGCATTTCATGGTGTTCGACATGCCCGCGCAGGGAGGCCCATTCACCGATCGCATTCCGGTACTCAACGCCACGGTCGCGCAGATAGGACAAGCTTGGGTGGTGGCCGTGGTGCAGACACGCGCCACGACGCATGCCGCCTTGCAAGCCCAGATGCACCGCATCGTGAAGGCCGGTGCCGAGGGGCTGGTGCTGCACCGGGGTGCGTCGCTGTATACGGCCGCGCGCAACGACGATTTGTTGAAAGTAAAGCCGCACGAAGACGCTGAAGCTGTGGTGCGTGGCCACCAGGCGGGGCGTGGGAAATACACCGGCATGGTGGGTGCACTGTTGGTGGAAAGCGTGGCCAGCGGAAATGCTGCAGCGCCTGGTTTGCGCTTCAAGATCGGCACGGGCCTGACCGATGCCCAGCGCCGCAATCCGCCCGCGGTGGGCAGTGTGGTGACCTACCGCTACCGCGGGTTGACCGATGCGGGTGTGCCGCGCTTTGCCAGTTTTGTGCGCGTGGCGGCGGACCCGGCAACACCAGCAATCGACTCGGGCGCTACAAAATAATGAGCTGCATAGCCATATTGCGCGAGGGCTAGAGCCCGATTTCTATTACACACTTAGGCTGAAAACTGACCTGTTCGTTCTTGCGTGCATAGCCCAGCGGATTGGCTACGACGTGGCAACCCTGGTGGGTGTAGTCGCTGGGCGCGTGCAGGTGGCCGTGTAGCCACAGCTGTGCCAAGGGCAGTAATTCATCCAGCGCATTACAAAATCCGGCCGTGCCCGGTGTCAAACCATAGCGTGGGTCTGCGCTCATCAGGCTGGGGGCAAAGTGTGTGACGGCCACGGTTGGCCCATTAAACGGCTCGGCCAGAGCGTCGCGCAGCCAGGCTTGGCAAACCAGCGCTTGCTCGCGCAGGCCCTCGGCCAGCCACGGTTCGCCATTGCGCATGGTCAGCGTTTTGCGCAAGTAGTAGTTTGCGGCGCGGTAGGCCTTGTCCCGAGCCTTGAGCAACTGCGCCAAGGGGTTGTCTTGGGTGCCGTGTTTCACAGTTGGTGGCGGCATATTCATGCTTGGCCCCAGCGCATCAAAGTCGGACCATAACGTCGTGCCCACGAACCGCACACCGCTGATCACCTTTGTTTCGCGCTCTAGCCAGATCAGGCCCAGGCGGTCACAGGTTTCGCGCAGCCGGGCATGGGCCTCGTCAAAATCCATGCTGTCGTATTCATGGTTGCCGGGTACAAAAATCACTGGCGTGGGCCAACCGTTGTGGGGCGAGAACTGGCCCAGGCCAAAGTCGTTGTCTCCCAGGTTTTGCAATTGCGAACCCGTCTGGTAGGAGCCGATGTCGCCGGCCAAAACCAATACATCTGCACCCGCCGCTGGCTCGGCTTTCCAGTGCGGGTGCGCCTCCAGGTGCAGGTCGGATAAGAGTTGAATTTTCATGGGACAAATGCCTCATTTGCAAGCTGCACCACCTGTGCGCGCAGCCAGGCGTGGGCGCTAGAAGCGTCTTGCCGCTCGTGCCACAACGCGTCCACCTGGACCTTTGGTGCTGCGAACGGTAACTCGCGCAGCACAAATTGGTCAGCGAAACCGGTGACGTTGATGAAGTGCCGCGGTAAGACGGTCAACAGGTCGGAATGGGCGACCACCTTGCCTGCGGTAAAGAACTGGTTGACGGTTAACACCACGCGCCGGTTGCGGCCCATGGAGGCGAGCGCCTCGTCGATAAAGCCAAAGGCACGGCCCGAAAAACTCACCAGCATGTGGCGGGCGGCGCAATAGCGATTGAGTGTGAGCGGTTCTTTGGCCAGCGGATGGCCTTTGCGCATCACGCAAACGTAGTCACCATGGAACAGGCGGTGGTACAAAAACGACACGGTTTCTCCGGCCTGTGCGCGTGCGGTCAGGTCACTCATGGCGGCGGGGAAGTTGCCAATAGCCAGATCCGCATGGCCCTCGTCCAGCAGGCGGCGCGGGTCGCGGGTCGTCAACGGCACGACCCTCAGCGAGACGCCCGGAGCGTGCTCGGCGATCAGCGCAACCAACGGGGGCAACAATTCAGCCGCCGTAGCGTCGGCCATGGTCAGCACAAAGGCGTTGGTCGCGGTTACGGGCTCGAAAACACTGGGTGCCAAGGCGGCTTGCAAGCGTTTGAGGGTGTCACGCACAGACTGCCACAGCTCTTGGCCGCGCGCCGTGGGCTCCAAGGTGCGGCCTTTGCGGACCAGCAATTCGTCGCCCAGTGCGTCGCGCAAACGTCGCAATGCATTGCTGACGGCGGGCTGGGTCAAAGACAGTTGTTGGGCCGCCTTGGTCAGGCTGCGCTCCGACATGACGGCGTCAAACACCTTCAAAAGGTTGAGATCAAGAGAGCGCAGACTGATGGGAGGCATATTCAATCATAAATCTTGTGAATACCAAACATCACCAACATAAAGTTGAATAACACTAGTGAAAACCCTAATATAGCCACATGCTATTCAATCAAACGACTTCTTCTTTCAACCCATCTTCGGAGGTTGCCATGGCCGGTGCCACTACTATTCACCCCCATTTTGCGCCTGCAAAAGCTGCCGCACGCATCAGTGCGCCACGCGGCTTTGCTTTGGATCTCTCTGACTCGCACAGTTTGGCTGGCATATTGATGGCAGCTGTGTTGGCCGCAATGCTGGTGGTTGCCGACCAACTGGTTGACACTTGGTCCGACGGTCACTTGTTGGCGGTATGGGTCGGTTTGTGGACCATCATTTTTGCGGTGATGGCCTTGTCCGCGCAATCGCTGCGCCAGTTGGCCGGAAAAGTGGCCGCTGTATGGACCCGCAGGTCCCAAGCGCGCGCGGCTCGCCGCTCCGATGCCGCCATGCTGAACTTGGCCCGCCAAGACCATCGGGTAATGCGTGATCTGCAGGTCGCAGCGATGCACAGTGAGTACTAAGCTCTCAAACGGTTTTCTTTTGGCCCATTGAAAAAGCCACCGCATTGCGGTGGCTTTCTTTTTTTGCTGGTGCAATCCGCGCCGAGGCGGATCGTGGCGTCTAGGCAACCAGTCTCTTTTCCAGAGTGGCCTTGGTGTCGACCAATTGCTGGGGTAGGTGGTAAGCCAACTGTTTGAAAAGCTCTGTGTGCAAAGCAAATTCCTGCTTCCACGCATCTTTGTCCAGGCTCGTCACCGTTTTGAATTGTTCGGCGTTGAAGTCCAACCCGGTCCAAGTGATCTCTGAATAGGCTGGACTCACGCCAAAGCCGTTTTCCTGACCTTTGGCCGTACCTTCCAAGCGGTCAATCATCCACTTGAGCACGCGCATATTTTCACCATAGCCAGGCCAGACGAACTTGCCATCGTCGCCCTTACGGAACCAGTTAACCGCATACATCTTGGGCAGCTTGGCGCCTGACTTGGCCAGCTTGTCGCCCATGTCCAGCCAGTGGTGGAAATAGTCGCTCATGTTGTAGCCAATGAA
>JBDTAG010000305.1:0-5477 GCA_039924745.1 Rhodoferax sp. | reverse complement strand
CTTTCCCCTCTTGTTTGACTTCCTGGTGAGACATTTTCATCTCGCCCTTATGCAGCAAGGTTTGCAAAGGAACGTCAACTAGGGCGGCTATCAACACGACCAGCAACAGCAGGCCCATGCCATTGGTCAACCAATCGGTCAGATGGCGAATAGCCGAACTAGAGGGTTGAAGTACCAGCGAAGAAATAGTTTGTATTCCTGAGCGCAGAAACATGGCGGCGATTGCAAACAGAATCGCGGTCATGATGGTCATCTTGAGCACCGACAGCAGCTTCTTCTTGGTCAGCAAATTGCTAAAACCGGATAGGGGACTGAGTCGACTCAAATCCGGCAGGACAGGTTTCAAACTGTTTACCCAACCACCCGATGCAACTGCTGCAAAGATGGTGGCGGCAGTAACGATGGCGGCAAAAACGGCGCAACCGGCCAGTCCAATGCTGGTTGCGTCCGACAGGCGGGTAAGCATGCTGCCGGTTTGTTGAACAGACGCAGCGTCGAACGACAACTGCTTGCTCACGCTGTGCTGCAAACGTTCAAAAAGTATCGGGGCGAGCGCCATGATGCTGACGGCGCCTGTGCCCAGTACAGCAAGGTGCTTTAGGTCTTCGGAACGGCCAACCTGGCCATCATCGCGCGCCTTCTTGAGCTTGCGCTCAGAGGCCGGTAGGTTGCGATCTTGACTGCCTGATTCCATGGTGGAGCTTTAGAGTTGCCACCATTGTCGTAAGGGACCTTTGAAACTAAAGGCCAATAAGGGGGGGAATACCCCACTTAATAGGGGCGACAAAACCCCGAATCTACCAGCCTGTTATTTCAGCCCGGTCTTGGTCAAGATGTGGTTGACCTTGTCTTCCAGCGTAGCCTTAGTGAAAGGTTTGACAATGTAACCAGCTGCACCTTGTTGGGCGGCCAGCACAATATCTTCCTTACGGGCTTCGGCGGTCACCATAAGTACGGGAAGGTGTTTGAGCTTTTCATCCTTCTTGATCTCGCCCAACAACTGAAACCCGTTCATATTGGGCATGTTGATATCGCTGACAACGAAATCGAAGGTCGAACTGCGTAGCTTTTGCAGGGCTACCACGCCGTCTTCCGCTTCGTCAGCATCGACAAAACCGCTCTCTTTGAGTAGATTGCGTACGATACGACGCATGGTGGAGAAGTCGTCAACGACTAAAAAGCGCAGTTCTTTTGACATGGATTACCCTTTCGCGGGTGGATTTTGCATATGACTAAGTATCACCGAATTTTGCTTTGAATCAATGGGTTGGTTGCGCAACTGCAGCCGCTGGTGGCGTTACTACTTCGCCTGCAGTGTCTACCGATACTCGTTGACCACCCAGAAGCCGCTCTTCAGCTTCTTTTGTCATTACCAAGATGCTAATTCGGCGGTTGCTGGGGCTCAGCGGGTTTTCGGGGTCCAGCAAGAGGCTCGATGCCATACCAACCACTCGGGCCAGCTTGTCTTCTGGCATGCCCGCACTGAACAATTCACGGCGCGAAGCATTTGCACGATCCGCCGAAAGCTCCCAATTGCTGTAACCTTTGCCTGCATTGCCGTAGGTGCTGCGATCGGTGTGGCCGTCTAAGCTGATCTTGTTTTCAACGCCAAGTAAAGCAGTGCCGATTTCGCGCAGGATATCGCGCATATAAGGCTTGAGCACCGCACTGCCACTGTCAAACATGGGGCGTTTTTGGTCATCTACGATTTGAATCAGCAACCCGTCCGGGGTGATCTCTAGTCGAATTTGCGACGAGAACTCTGCCATTTTGGGATTGCTGGAAATAGCTGCGGCTATTTTGGCGCTGAGCTCAGCCAGCATTTTGGCGTCGTGCTTGGCCGCTTCGGCCTTCTTTTGATCGCCCGACATTCTTTTGGCCTTGCGGTCCGCGCCATCGCCACGCTTGGTTTGCCCCGTGGTTTGCGTCAAGTCGCTGCCGCCACCGTAGATGACGCTGCTGCTAGCCCCTGCGCCACTACCCCCTTGCATTGCCACCTTCATCGGCGATTGAAAATAGTCAGAAATCCCCTTTTTGTCTCCCTCAGACGTGCTGCCTAGCAGCCACATCAACAAAAAAAACGCCATCATGGCGGTCACGAAGTCTGCGTAAGCAATCTTCCAGGCGCCCCCATGCACGGCGTGGCCACCTTTTTTGACCCGCTTGATGATGATGGGTTGTAGCTTTTTGGCGTCGCCAGCCATGATCAGATGCCCATGGCCTTATTTCTTGCCCTTCACATAGCTTTCCAGCTCTACAAAGGTGGGTCGCTCTGTGGAGTAGAGAACTTTGCGGCCAAACTCAATGGCAGTAGAAGGGTTGTAGCCTTGCATGCTGGCCAATAACGTGGTCCGGATGCACTGCAGTTCTTTGCCAGACTCTTCGTTTTTTTGCTCTAAAACACCCGCCAATGGCTCGGCAAAGGCGTAGGCCAACAAAATACCCAAGAAAGTACCGACGAGTGCCGAGCCGATCATGCCGCCCAGAACTGCCGGCGGCTGGCCGACTGAGCCCATGGTCTTAACCACGCCGAGCACCGCAGCCACGATACCAAAAGCGGGAAGGCCGCCTGCGACACGCTGCAATGCAGCAACGGCCGCGTGCTCTTCGTGGTGGTGAGTCTCGATTTCGCTGTCCATCAGCGATTCAATCTCATGGGCGTTGAGGTTACCCGAGACCATCATGCGCAGGTAGTCGGTAATGAACTCTACGATGTGGTGGTCGTGTCCAACCGAAGGGTATTTTTTAAACAGCTCGGACTCGTGGGGTTCTTCGACGTCCTTTTCGATCGCCATCAAGCCTTCTTTGCGGGCCTTCTGGAGAATGTCGTACATCAACGCCATTAGCTCCATATAGCGAGCTTTGGTGTACTTACTGCCTTTGAAGCACAAGCCTAAACCCTTGATGGTAGCTTTGACAACCTTTATCTGGTTGTTGGCCAGAAACGCGCCTGCGGTGGCGCCGAAAATGGTAATCAACTCAAAGGGAAGCGCATGCAAAATTACGCCTATGTTCCCGCCTTCAACGATATAAACGCCAAAGATGCAAACTAGAACGATGACCCAACCGACGATTACGAACATAGGCGCATTGTGACAGGGAAGCCCACAGCTTCAAGGGTTGAACAGACAGGCTTTTAATTGCCTGTCTCCATCATATCGGCGCTATTCAACCGTGCTTGAGAATTTTGACCAACGATGCATGTGGGCGATGTGGCGTGGATGGGCACCATCCGTTGCATCTGGATTTCTCTCAACACATTTAAAAGAAATTAGCCTGTATCCCTCGTGTATGCTGGCTATGCAGCTATGAAATACGTAGCGTTTAGTGCAGCAATATGCCACCGGCTGCCGAGCCCTTGCCAGCGCGTGCGGGTGGGGTACACAGGCCACACTCAAAGTGGCGGCTGTTCTCGTAGGCTTCGCTGACGAAGTGGCCACCGCATTTGCAGCACTTGGTCATGGACAGCATATTGTTATCAATGAACTTCACCAAGCGCCAGGCGCGTGTGACAGACAGCAGAGGCTCTACGCCGCAGGCCGATATCTGCTCGGTGTACAGGCGGTAGGCCTTCATGATCGCGTCGATGTCATCCATGGCGCAGACTTTGGTCAGATACTCATAGGTGTTTTGAAACAGCGACGCATGGATATTGGGCTGCCACGTCAGGAACCATTCCGTAGAGAACGGCAGTTGCCCCTTACTAGGCGAGCGGCCAGCCACCTCCTTATACAGACGCAGTAAACGCTCATAGGACAAGTCGGTTTCACTCTCCAGAACCTGCAGGCGTGCGCCCAACTGGATCAGCGCAACGGCGCGCTCAACTTGTTTGGAATCGTTCAATACGCTTTTGGTGGCCATGGTGTTGCTCCGAAAATATCGTGGTCGACAGTTGATTACATGGCTTCTGAGTAGCGGCCGGCCATCAAGATGCTGGCATGCAGCTTGGTGGTGGCGTCGTTGTCCACCTTGTTCACGGAGTGGTTGGTCAACAAGCTCCACACCATGTCGTCATCGACGCGGAAGCGGCACAGTAGCATGTTGCCCGATGCAATTTTCATAACTTGTGCTGGCGACAGCGCCGCAATCAGATCGGCTGATTCTTCCGACATGCCCAAGCGGAATAAGGCTTCTGGCTTGTCCTGGCGGATCAAGTTTTGCGCCAGCATGAGGTAGGTCATGTTTGCTTCGCGGATCTCGGTCAGCATCTGTTCGTTGGTCATGTTGGGCTCCTGGTGTGAGCGGTAATTCGTATGAATCACCATGGAGCCAATTCTGGGCTGAAGTGCCAGAAACTTAAATCGGAAAGAGGCTGTTCCGCGTGTCGGGTAAAAGCCCTGGTGTTGTAGGGCAAATTCTTACAAAGATTGACAATGACAGTCGTCCATTTCGCCTGATTGATCAGGCGAATGGAGACCGAGCCAACGCCCAAACACTACTTGAGCAATGCCAACACGCCCTGTGGAATCTGGTTGGCTTGCGCCACCATGGCGGTACCGGCCTGTTGCAGGATTTGCGCGCGGCTCAGGTTGGCGGTTTCTTGGGCAAAGTCAGCATCTTGAATGCGCGAGCGTGAGGCGCTCAAGTTTTCCGACGTAACTTGCAGGTTGGCGATGGTCGTGTCAAAACGCGACTGCAATGCACCGTAATTGGCGCGCTGGCCATTCACTGCGGATAGCGCTGCGTCGACTGTAGACAAGGTTCGCGTGGCGGAATCCACAGTGGACACATCCAGGGTGCTGGCCGCTTGCAATTGGCTGGCGTTAGCGAGGGCCACAAAGAATCCTGTCTTGCCTGCAGCAGCTGCAACCGTACTTGTAATTCCGTATGTCTTGTCGGAGTCGAGGGTCAAGGCACCTGTTGCATACCCAACTGCCGCAGCAGCCACGGCCTGTGTTCCCAATTTAAGGGAACTTGCGGCGGAGCTGTTGGTAATCTGGATGTCACTGCCAGATGCATTCGTCAAGGTAATGCCGTCACCAGCGATATTGATCTTTGCAGTCACCCCAGTGGACGAAGACTTGTCATTGAACGCCGTAATCGCGGCCGCCAAGCCATCCGCAGTGCTGCCGGTCGGTCCTACGGTAAAAGTGATGGTTGATGGAGCAGCTGGGGCGACGTTATCAGAAACGACGGCTAGCGAGTAACTTCCATTTGCGGCAAATGTTGTGGCATCGATTTGCGTACGCGCGGTTGCAGACACCCCAGTCGTACCAGCCTGCGCATTGATAACGGCAGCTGCGGCTTTGGCACTAGCTCCTGCCGCAATAGTGGCGTTTGCCGTGCCCAGCGCACCATTTATGGTTAGCGTTTCCCCTGCGATAGCACTGGATGTAAGTCCTGCAATCGTGGCTGTTGCACCTGCGAGCGAACCTGTCACCAAGTCGCCCACAGCACCCGCAGTGCCTGCGACGACTGAGCCAATGCGGTTATTGCCGTACTTATTGGTACTGAAGTTGGCCGAAGTAGCTGTGATC
>JBDTAG010000304.1:0-4913 GCA_039924745.1 Rhodoferax sp. | reverse complement strand
GGCTGGGTTTGGTCAAAAACCACAAATCAGTTTCCCGGGCGCGGTGTCAGGCAAGCTGCGTCCCTTTAAGACGTGGCGCCCAATTGAGCAGGCCACCATGTCCTACGGCTATGGTCTATCGGCCTCGCTCTTCCAGATGGCACGCTCGTACACCATTTTTGCGCGCGATGGTCAGATCATCCCTGTGACGCTTATCAAAAATAGTGACCCGGTGGCGGGAGTGCAGGTCTTCTCCGCCCGCACGGCAGGTCAGATTCGCAAGATGTTGCAAATGGCAGCAGGTCCGGGTGGCACCGGGCCCAAGGCGCAGACCATTGGCTATTCAGTTGGCGGCAAATCGGGCACGGCTTACAAACAGATTGGCAAGGGGTACGGCACAGACAAAAACCGCAAATACCGGGGCTGGTTTGTCGGTATGGCGCCCATAGAAAACCCCCGCATTGTGGTGGGTGTGATGATCGACGAGCCCAGTAATGGCAAATACTTTGGCGGTGATGTTGCCGCTCCAGTATTTGCCGAAACCGTCCAGCAAACCCTCCGCATTTTGGGTGTGCAACCTGACCTCTCCGTGAAGCCGCAAATTGTGACGCAATCCGAGGAAGAGAGCTTCTGATGCTGGAACTCCACACACCCTCTCAGGCTGCTCAGTGGCTGCGCCAGCGCGTTACCGGAACACTGCAGTCCGACAGCCGCAAGTTGGATTCTGGTGATGGATTCATTGCCTGGCCCGGATCTGCCGTGGACGCACGCCAGTTTGTGGACACTGTGTTGAAAAAGGGTGCAGTGGCATGCTTGGTGGAGCGCGAGGGGTTGTCAGATTGGCCGATGCAAGTCGGTGACCATTTGGCAAATTACCAGGGGCTCAAGGCCGATACTGGCGCCATTGCCGCAGAATTTTTTGGTATGCCTTCCAAGGCCCTGAAGGTAGTGGCCATAACGGGAACCAATGGCAAAACCTCCACCGCTTGGTGGCTGGCACAGGCTTTGTCGGCACTGCCAGGTGATTTGGCGTTGCCCTGCGGGATGGTTGGCACGCTGGGCGTGGGGCGCCCACCGATTGCGGGCACCACGGCTGCATTGCCGTCCAACATCACATCGACTGGCCTGACCACGCCTGACCCCGTATTGCTGCAACGGTCTTTGCGCCAATTCCAGGACGATGGCCTCAAAGCATGCGCGATGGAGGCTTCGTCCATTGGTATAGAAGAGCAGCGCTTGTCTGGCACCCATATCGATGTGGCGGTGTTTACCAATTTCACGCAAGACCATCTGGATTACCACGGCAGCATGGAGGCCTACTGGCAAGCCAAGCGCCGCCTTTTTGCCTGGCCCGGTTTGGGCGCTTCAGTTATCAATGTGGACGATGCGCAGGGTGAAGCTCTGGCCGAAGCGCTCGCCGCCTCTGGCCAAGACGTTTGGACTTCATCCTGCCTGCGCCACGCTCGCCTGCAGGCACGCGCCATTGCCTATGGTGCGCAAGGTCTGCGCTTTGAAGTGGTTGAAGGCGGCGTAGCGCGGGTCTTGCAAACCCGCACCATTGGTAGTTACAACGTATCCAACCTCATGGCCGTTATCGGCGCCATGCGGGCTTTGGGTGTGCCGCTTGAGGCTGCTGTGCAGTCCTGTAGCGCCCTGCACTCTGTGCCAGGCCGCATGGAGTGTCTGGGAGATACCGGGGAACCTCTGGTGGCGGTTGATTACGCCCATACGCCAGATGCACTCAGTCAGACACTCTCTGCACTACAGCCCTTGGCAGTTCAACGTGGGGGCCGCTTGTGGTGCGTGTTTGGTTGCGGTGGCGACCGCGATGCGACCAAGCGCCCGCTAATGGGTGCTATCGCCGCGCAAAAGGCTGACCATGTAGTGGTCACCAGCGACAACCCGCGCAGTGAAAAGCCAGAGTGTGTGATTGCACATATTTTGTTGGGCCTGCCGCACGACCAAGCGGTGGATGTTCAAACCGACCGGGCGTTGGCTATTGCCGACGCGATCGCGCGGGCTGCCGCTAACGACGTGGTGTTGATTGCCGGCAAGGGCCACGAAGACACGCAGGAAATTGCAGGCGTCAAACACCGTTTCTCTGACCGTGTGCATGCGCAGCAGGCGTTGCAGAAGCGCCGCATCGGTGGTACGGAGGTGCAAGCATGAGCCGCATGGTGCCAGTAAACCAGGTCGCACAGTGGCTGGCAGGCGCGCACCTGCATGGCGACGGTTCTGCCTGGATAGCGCGCGTGCATACCGATACGCGCACGGTGGAGTCTGGTGATTTATTTGTAGCCTTGAAAGGCGAGCGCTACGACGCGAATGCCTATCTGTTGGAAGCGCAGCAACGTGGCGCCGTAGCGGCGTTGTGCCACGCTGATGCAGACCGCAGCGGCATCACCACCATGGCGTGTATCACCGTGCCAGACACGCGCATCGCGCTGGGTATGCTGGCCAAAACATGGCGTGCACAATTCACGCTGCCAGTGATTGCTGTCACCGGCAGCAATGGCAAGACAACCGTGACGCAGATGCTGGCATCCATCTTGGCAGCCTTCCGGCCAGATGGTGGTTCGCTGGCGACGCGCGGCAATTTCAACAACGACGTTGGCGTGCCCTTGACCCTGTTGCGTCTGCGCAGCGAGCACCAGATTGCAGTGGTCGAGCTGGGCATGAACCACCCGGGTGAAATCGCCACACTGGCTGACATGGTGCAACCCACTGTGGCGCTGGTCAACAACGCCCAGCGCGAACATCTGGAGTTCATGCATACGGTGCAGGCGGTGGCTGAGGAAAACGGCAATGTGATTGCTGCGCTGGGCCCGCAGGGCATAGCAGTTTTCCCGCAGGACGATGACTACACCGCGGTGTGGCTTGGTCTGGCGGGCGCGCGCCGCAGCGCCAGGTTTGCGCTCGACAGCGCCACAAGCCCTGATGTGCTGACGTGTCTGCAGGCCCACTGGGTAAGTGGTGCGTGGCAGGTGCATGCCCAGGGCATGGGCTGTGTGTTGCACTACCGCTTGGCCATTGCAGGTCGACACAACGTCAAAAATTCGCTGGCAGCGGCGGCGGCGGCATTGTCGGCCGGAGTGCCTGACTCTGCAGTGGTCCAGGGCTTGCAGACTTTCGAGCCCGTAAAAGGCCGCTCCAAAGCTGTCTTGCTGTCGGTACAAGGCCGCGAGGTCACCTTGGTGGACGACACCTACAACGCCAACCCCGATTCGGTGCGCGCAGCCATTGACGTGCTGGCAGAGCTCCCCGGCCCCCGTTTGCTGGTGCTGGGCGACATGGGCGAGGTCGGCCACCAAGGCCCTGCGTTCCATGCCGAAGCCGGTCGCTACGCCAAGGCCAAGGGCATAGAGCATTTGTTGACACTGGGTGAGTTGGCTCAGGTTGCCGCTAGCTGCTTTGAAGGCGCGCAGCATTATGAAACTGCCGAGGCGTTGATGGAGCGGCTGGAATCCATGCTGCCCCATTTGCATAGCGTGTTAGTCAAAGGATCGCGGTTCATGCGCATGGAGCGGGTGGTGCAGTCGCTGCAATCTATGGCCGTTGGCACCACCACACTGCAAGAGGTTCCACACCATGCAGCTTGATTATTCGTACGGAGTGTTGCCATGTTGATGAGTCTGGCCCAATGGCTGCAAACCCTCTCACCCGAGTTCGGTTTTTTCCGGGTCTTCCAATACCTGACATTTCGAGCGGTGATGGCCGCATTGACTGCGTTGGTGATTGGCTTGGCCGCTGGTCCCTTTGTGATTCGGCGCTTGCGGGAACTCAAAATCGGCCAGCCCATCCGTGGCTATGGCATGGAGACACACCTGAGCAAAAGCGGCACGCCCACCATGGGTGGCGTGTTGATCCTGATGGCTATTGCCATATCTACGCTGCTGTGGGTGGACCTGAGCAACCGCTTTGTGTGGATCGTGCTGCTGGTGACCTTGGGCTTTGGGGCGATCGGTTGGGCCGACGACTGGCGCAAGGTCGTGCGCAAAGATCCCGAGGGTATGCGTTCCGGTGAAAAATATTTCTGGCAATCGGTGATTGGTTTGCTGGCGGCGCTGTACCTGGTGTTCAGTATTTCCGAGAGTTCCAATGTGCGTGTGCTGGAGCTTTTTTTAAACTGGGTGGCTTCTGGCTTCGACGTCAGCCTGCCGCCCAAGGCAGGCCTGCTCCTGCCCTTTATCAAAGAGGTCAGCTACCCCCTCGGTGTGCTGGGCTTTGTGATCCTTACCTACCTGGTCATCGTGGGGTCCAGCAATGCCGTCAACCTGACCGATGGTCTGGATGGCCTGGCCATCATGCCGGTTGTCATGGTGGGTTCTGCACTGGGTGTTTTTGCCTATGTGACTGGTAGTTCGGTGTACTCCAAATACCTGTTCTTTCCGCACATTCCGGGTTCAGGTGAGCTATTGATCTATTGCGCGGCCATGGCCGGGGCTGGGTTGGCCTTTTTGTGGTTCAACACCCATCCCGCACAGGTGTTTATGGGCGACGTGGGTGCCTTGGCGTTGGGTGCGTCGTTAGGCACGATCGCCGTCATCGTGCGCCAGGAAATTGTGTTGGCGATCATGGGCGGCATTTTTGTCGTTGAGGCCCTGTCAGTCATGCTCCAAGTGGGTTACTTTAAATATACGAAGAAGAAATTTGGTGAAGGCCGTCGCCTCCTGAAGATGGCACCGTTACACCACCATTTCGAGAAAAACGGCTGGAAGGAAACGCAGGTTGTCGTGCGTTTCTGGATCATCACCATGTTGTTGTGTCTGGTCGGTTTGTCCACCCTGAAACTAAGATGAATCCACACGATCCTCTTGCTCCCATCCAGGACGCAACGCCAGCACCCGAAGGCGTAGAGGAAGTGTGCGTGCCTGAAGCAGTACCCGCCGCAGTCGCAAATGTGCCTGAGCCCGCAGAAGCAGGTCGTACTTTGC
>JBDTAG010000303.1:0-2800 GCA_039924745.1 Rhodoferax sp. | reverse complement strand
GGCCGAGCAGGTGGCGGATGCCCGCTACCGCTGCGTCGCGGTACTGCTCGGGGTTCTCGCTGAGCAGCTTGTGCGTCACCAGCGTGCCGTCGGGGCGCTTGCCCACCACATCGGTGAATGTGCCGCCACGGTCTATCCAGAATTGCCAGAGCTTGCGGTCCAAGGTGTTGCTTGTGTTTTGCATGGTGTTAGTCTATTCCTGCATTCGTTGTAAAAGATTATTGGAGGTAATACGGGACAAAGATCGCGTTGGCCTCGTTGCCAACGGAGCGCACCCATTCACGCGAGAAGCGCTCGCCCATGCGTTTGATTTCCTGGTCCAGATCCGACGACAGTCGCTCGATCTTGATGCCGTTGCGCTGCAATTCTTTGGTCGAATTTTGGGCAACGGCTTCACTGGCTGACCAACCGCGGGTCTGGGCCGCGTCTGCCGCTTTCACCACGGCAGCTTGTGCTTCAGGCGTTAGCGCGTTAAAGCTTTTGGTGCTAACAAAGACAATATTTTTCGGAAACCACGCGTTGATCTCGTAGTAATACTGCAAGCCGTTCCATACCTTGTTTTCGACACCGGTCACCGCTGACGTGATCATTGTCTCCAAGCGGCCCTCGCTCAACGCGCGACCGACATCGCCCATGGTGACGTCCACCGGCACTGCGCCCAGCATCTCGGCAATGCGAACGGTGGTCTGGTTGTAGGTGCGCATTTTCAGGTGCTTGAAGTCCGCCAGCGTCTTGATCGGCTTGGTGGAATACAGCCCTTGTGGTGGCCAAGGCACGGCATACAAAACCTTCAGGCCGCGTTGGGTAAACGCCCGTTCCATACCGGGGCGCTGCAACTGCCACATGCGCAGTGCGCGCTCGTAGGTACCCACCACAAACGGAACGGAGTCGGCGCCCGCCAGCGGAATGTCCTTGACCATGCTGGTCATGATGGTTTCACCCGCCTCGACCTTGCCTTGTTCCACCGATTGGCGAATATCGGCCAGTTTGAAGAGGCTGCCGTTGGGGGCTAGTTCAATCTTCAGCTTGCCGCCCGTAGCGGCCTCCACATCGCGCCCAAACTGCGCGATGTTCTCCGTGTGAAACGAGTCGGCGCGGTAGCCGGTAGCCAATTTCCAGGTGGTTTGGGCGTGCGCCACCGTGGCCGCGCACAGCGCAGCAATCAGGATCAGTTTCATGGGAATCTCCGAGGAGGTTTTGAGGGGTACTGCGTGCCGCCAGGCGGGGAACGCACTTCACTTCATATTGCGTGGCATCCACAGCACCAGGTCGGGTACGAAATAGGTCAGGAACACCATGACGACCATGATCATAAAAAAGGGAAAAGCGACCTTGGCCAAGTAGGTAAGTTGCTTCTTGGTCAAGCCCTGCAACACAAACAGGTTGAAGCCAACAGGCGGCGTGATCTGCGCCATCTCCACCACCAGCACGATGAAGATGCCGAACCAGATCAGATCGAAGCCGGCCTTCTCAACCGTGGGCAGCAAGACCGACATGGTCAACACCACCATGGAAATGCCATCCAGGAAGCAGCCCAGCACCACGAAGAATCCAATCAGCAAGGCAATCAACATCACGGGTGACAGGTTGAGCCCGCCGATGAACTCGGCCAGGTGGCGCGGCAGGCCGATGAAGCCCATCGCCAGAGTCAGAAAGGCTGCGCCCGCCAGTATCAAGCCAATCATGCAGTACACGCGGCAAGCCGCCATCAGCCCGGCCTTGAAGGTGGCCCAATTCAGCGTGCGCTCGATACCGGACAGTAATAGGGAGCCAGCGACACCCAAGGCCGCCGCCTCGGTGGCGGTGGCTATGCCCGAGTAGATCGAGCCCAGCACCAACGCAATGAGCGCCACCACGGGGATCAGGTTGCGGCCCTCGTACACCT
Organism: Rhodoferax sp.; assembly: GCA_039924745.1. Classification (GTDB taxonomy): domain Bacteria; phylum Pseudomonadota; class Gammaproteobacteria; order Burkholderiales; family Burkholderiaceae_C; genus Allorhodoferax. Next base: position 915 of record JBDTAG010000303.1, on the reverse strand, counting down.
TTTGCATGAAGGTCAGTGACGCGTCGGCTGCCGGAATTTTGTCCTTGTTGAACAAGGACCACACGATGATGTAGCCGCTGAATAGCGCCGCCAACACCAGGCCGGGTATCACGCCAGCAATGAACAACTTGGCGATGGACACGTTGGCCGCAACGCCATACACAATCATGATGATGGATGGGGGAATCAACAGACCCAGGGTGCTGGCGCCAGCCAGCGTGCCGATAGAAATGTCTTCGGGGTAACCCCGCTTTTTGAGCTCGGGCAGCGAGATTTTGCCAATGGTGGCGCAGGTGGCTGCGCTGGAGCCCGACACGGCTGCGAAGATGGTGCTGCCGATCACGTTCACATGCAGCAGCCGACCGGGCAACCAACCCAGCCAGGGAGCCAGCCCTTTGAACAGCCCTTCAGACAACTTGCTGCGGAACAGAATTTCACCCATCCACAAAAACAGCGGCAAGGCAGACAGCGTCCAACTGGAAGACGATCCCCAGATCGTCAACAACATGGCGTCGCCCACGGGCCTTTGGGTGAACAACTCCATGGCAATGACCGCCACGCCCAATAGCGACAGACCAATCCACAGGCCGGAGCCCAGCACAATGAAGAGCATCAGTATCAATGCCCCTGCAATCAAGATATCCATGGTGTTCTCTTTAGGTAGGTTGTGTTGGTTTACTCGGCGCGGGCGGATTCGCCGTCCGACTCTTCAAAGAAGGGTCGACCCTGGATGCGGCTGACCAACGCGTCGACGAACGCCACGGCCAGACCGATACAGCCCAACAACATGAACAGTTGTGGCAGCCACAAGGGTGTTGCATCGGCGGAGGGCGACATGTCGTGGTACAGGTAGGACAACCACACCAAACGCCCGGCATAAAAGGCAAAGTAGATGCTCAGGCCCGATGCCACCAG
>JBDTAG010000302.1:0-5578 GCA_039924745.1 Rhodoferax sp. | reverse complement strand
TGGCGGGTGGCAACAAGTAGGTGAGCAGCGTAATGGCCCACATAAAGCCAAAGATCAGGCAGGCCGCTAAAAAGACCGGCCACCAGCGTTTGTCGGCGCTGCGGCCGGGGCGTGGTGTGGGCGACTTGTCCCACACGCTGAGCTTGCCGGTCGCACGGTGCAGCAGATCGTTGAGGGTTTCGACCAAAGAAAAGTGGGGGCACAGCCAGCCGCAATACAAGCGACCAAAGTGGTAGGCCACGGTCAGGAAACCCACCACCAGCGTAAGCACGGGAATGATGCCGCGCCAGGTGATAGACCACGCCGTTTGGATCGCGGAGGCCTCGCCCCGCACAAAGGCATCAATACCCAATGACCAGCGAAAACCCAGAATCCACAACTGGGTCTCGGTCAGGTCAAAGCGTAGCAAGTTGAGCGCGGGTGCCAGCAAGAAGATGGCAAAAAATGAGAACTGGAACCAGCGCCGGCGGCGTTGCAATTGCTGTGTGGAAGCCTTAGTCGCTGGTACGCTGGCGGATGCGGTCGAGCAGCCAGCGGCACTTGCGCAACTCGAACAATCAGTCGTCATCGCCCACGACAGCGCGCACCACTTCTTGGAGTGCGAGCAGGGTCTCGGTATCGTCGGTCAGCGCGTCCACCACGGCGGCACGGCACGCGTCGTGCAGCGATAGCCCTGAGGCAACCAAGCGCGCGGCCATCACGAGTAGACGGGTACTGGCAGTTTCTTCGAGGTCGTGGTCAGTGAGGCGGCGCAAGGCTTGCGCCAATTGCACCAAGCGTGCGGCCAGGGCTGGCGAGGCGTGGCCTTCGCGTTCCAAAATGGCGCGCTCAACGGCGGGGGCTGGGTAGTCCAGCGTCAGTGCGATGAAGCGTTGCCGCGTGCTGGGCTTGAGGCCCTTGAGCAAATTTTGGTAACCGGGGTTGTAAGAAATAACCAGCATGAACTCGCGCGGCGCTTTGAGCAGTTCGCCAGTACGCTCGATAGGAAGCAGGCGACGGTCGTCGGCCAGCGGGTGCAGAACCACAGTGGTGTCCTTGCGGGCCTCCACCACTTCATCCAAGTACAGGATGGCGCCCTCACGCACGGCGCGCGTCAACGGCCCATCGGCCCAGACGGTGTTACCTTGGCCAATCAAGTGGCGTCCGACGAGGTCAGCGGCGCTGAGGTCGTCATGGCACGAAACGGTGATGAGCGGGCGCCCTAAGCGCGCCGCCATGTGTTCAACAAAACGCGTTTTACCGCAGCCAGTGGGGCCTTTGATCAACAGCGGGAGCTGCTGGCCAAAACAGTGCTCAAAGAGGGCGCATTCGCCCCCTTGGGCTGCGTAAAACGGCAGTCCGCCAACAGCAGAGCTTGCGCCCGCTGGAGGGGTGTGGTCTGCGGCTGAAGTGGCCGCTGTGGAGGCATGGGTTTGCACGATCAAGCCTGTTGCAGTCGGTTGCTGCCTGGCATCATGCCGAGCTCAGTTTCTTCGTCTGCATCAGCGCCGATGAAGAAGCTCGACAAGTAGGTAATGAGACCACACAGGAACATCACGCCACCGGCGACACGCACCCAATAGAAGAACACCAACTGGTCTTGCGTGGCCATGAAGCTCATGGCCCCGGTGGTGGGCATACGCTGTAGCCACACTTGCAAAATGCCGGCGCCGCTCAAGGCCAAGACCATGACGGCCATGCCGATGCTCATGATCCAGAAGCTCCACATTTCCACGCGTTGGGCGTGCTTGGGGTTGGCTTCACGGCCGCGCAAAATCGGCATGGCGTAGCTGATGATGGCCAGTACCACCAGCACATAGGCGCCGTAGAAAGCCAAGTGACCATGGGCCGCCGTGACTTGCGAGCCGTGGGTGTAGTAGTTGACCCAGCTCAGCGTGTGGATGAAGCCCCACACACCGGCACCCAGGAAGGCGATGACGGAGGTGCCCACGGCCCACAGCACGGCTGCTTGGTTAGGGTGCTCGCGGCGGCGGCGTTGCACCATGTTGAACGCAAACAGCGTCATCATGAAGAAGGGGATAGGTTCGAGCGCGGAGAACACGCCACCCACCCAGTGCCAGTAGCCAGGCAGACCGATGAAGTAGAAGTGGTGACCGGTGCCCAAGATGCCCGAGATCAGAGCGAAAGCGACGATCATGTACATCCATTTGTCGATCACTTCACGGTCAACACCAGTGGTCTTGATCAATACGAATGCTAACAGGGCCGCCATGATCAGCTCCCAAGTGCCTTCCACCCACAAGTGCACCACGAACCACCAGTACATTTTGTCGCGCACCAAGTTGTCGGGGTTAACGAAGCTGAACAAGAACATCAAAGCCAAGCCCCACAGACCCATCAGCAACACCAAAGAAATGGCGGTCTTGCGGCCCTTGAGCACCGTCATGGTGATGTTCAGCAAACAGCCTAAGCAGACCAGTACGATGCCGACCTTGGTGGGTAGCGGTTGCTCCAGGAACTCGCGCCCCATGGTGGCAAGGAAGTCGTTACCGGTCCAATGTGCCAAGGATGCGTAGGGCACCAACAGATATCCCAGAATGGTCGCAACGCCGGCGGCGAGGAACACCCAGAACAGTATCTTGGCGAGCAGCGGGCTCCAGAGCTCGGTCTCGCTTTCTTCGGGCACCATATAGTAGGCGGCACCCATGAAGCCGAACAGCAGCCACACGATCAGCAGGTTGGTATGCACCATGCGAGCGATGTTGAACGGAATGGCCGGGAACATCAGGTCCCCGATCACGTATTGCAGTCCGAGGGTCAGACCGAAGATGATCTGGCCGGTGAACAGGCACAGCGCGGCAATGAAGTACAACTTCGAGACCGACTGCGACTTGTATTTGAGTGTTGCGGGTTTCATATGCTTGCTTAGCCTTCGATGTTCGGTGGCCATTTTTCGGTGTCTACGCCATTGGTCCAGCGCAGGAATTCAACCAAGTCGTCGAGCTGGCCGTCGGTGAAGTTGAACTGCGGCATTTGGCGGCGTCCGGGTGTGTTCGTCGGCATGGCCTTGATCCAGCCCTTGATGAAATCAGGGCCGCGGCGCTTGTAGACATTGCCTAACTCGGGTGCGAAATACGCGCCTTCGCCCAGCAAGGTATGGCAGCCAATACAGTTGCGTGATTCCCATAGATGCTTTCCGCGAATCACGGCGGGCGTGATTTCCGCAGACTTGGAGCGCTCAGGAAGCTTGGTTTCGGTATTGAAAATCAGCGCAGCAAATACGAGCACGAAGAAAACCGTGCCTCCGTAAAAGATATTGCGCGCCATTTGGCTGGTGAAGCCTTGACTCATGGTGTACCTCGTGCAGTTATGAACCGCTCAATCTTAGGATCGGTGCGGGTCGTATTAATTGACTTGCATCAATAAGATTCATATTATATGAATCTTATATTCTGATTTCAATTTTTTGGGGCGTGTACCGCCAGAGAATGCAGGCATGACATTGACCGTAGATAGTGCACTGCACGCGCAGGCAGAAGTGCCTAGACTCCGCGGTGATCTGGGCGTTTGGCTCGTCATCTTGATGGAGATGCTCACCTTTGCAATCTTGTTCGTATCGTTTGCTTTTGCACGCATACGTGAGGTTGCACTTTTCAATGCATCGCAAGCCACGCTCAATCTCAATACGGGCGCACTGAATACCGGGCTCTTGATCACAGGAAGTTGGTGCGTGGCGTCTGCAGTGCGCGCGGTGCAGTGCAATGCGTCCGGAGTGGGCGCGCGTTGGTTGCTGGGTGCCTTGGCGTGCAGCGCGGGGTTTGTGGCCGTGAAGCTCACGGAGTTCTCCGAAAAACTATCGGCCGGCGTGGACCTGTCGACCAATACCTTTTACATGTTCTATTTTTTCTTAACCGGATTCCATTTCCTGCATGTGATGGTGGGCATGTTGGCGTTGGTATATCTGTGGGTCAAGACGCGACGGGGTGATTACGACAGCCAAAACTTGCATGCACTTGAGACTGGAGCAGCGTTTTGGCATATGGTTGACCTCCTATGGATCGTACTGTTTCCATTGGTTTACGTCATGCGGTAGAGGAGTACAAATGTCTGAAATTTCACTCACCCGTTCTTGGCTGATTTTGCTATTGATTACCTGCATCACATATTGGATTGGTGAAGGAGGACTTGCTGGACACGGTTCGATGGTGGCGGTATTGATCATCTTCGCCCTGGCCTTCATCAAGGGGCTCTTGGTGTGCCTTGACTTCTTGGAGCTGCGCCATGCGCCAGCCCTTTGGCGCTGGATCGTGATGGGTTGGTTGGTCGTGGTGGTGAGTCTGGTGGTGTTGGCGTACGCCATCAGCCTGCGCCAGGGAATTAGTTAAGCAGACGAGCACATTGCAGATACGTTTTTTTTAGCGCGCTGAATAATTCATTCCGTGTGAATCTTATAATCATCGTATGAACGCATAGCAGGCACGGCACAGCAGTGTTTGCGGTACATCAATGTTTGCGTGGAAATTGGGCGCGTTCATCCGTTTCTACGACGCATACCAAAAGAAGGGCTGCCATCCATGGACAGTGCAATACTGAGTTTGCTGGGGGCATTTTTGCTTTCCATCATGGGGCTTTTTGTTTTCATCTGGTCCATGCGCAAGGGCCTGCTGGTTGAAAATCCGCGTGCAGCTTCAATCATTTTTGCTCCTGGCGAACTTGGCAAGGTTGATGACCCGGCGTTGCAAGGTGTAGCCAATGCCCAATTGCAAGGGGCCACTGCCCGCCCTGGTGAAATGGAGCATGTCGGTGACCCCGACGAGCTGCGCCACCGCATCGAGGCTGATCATTCCACCGCGTTCCCGGTGTTCATGTTCATCGCCTTCGCGGTCTTTTGGTTAGTGCTGGGGTCGTTTGCGGGTCTGACTGCATCGCTCAAACTGCACATGCCTGACCTGTTGGTCAACGAGGCCTGGGAAACCTTTGGCCGCATCCGCACCATCCACCTGACTGCTGTGTTGTACGGCTGGATTACTAACGCTGCGCTGGGCATCATCATCTGGTTGCTGCCGCGCCTTTTGCGCACGCAATTGGTAGGCGCTATGTGGGTGATGTTGGGCGGGGCGCTCATTAACACGGGCATCGCCAGTGCCATTGGTGCCATCGGCTCGGGCTGGACCGACGGCATGGAGTATCTCGAAATCCCATGGCAGATCGGTATTTTCATCGTTGCTGGCTTCATTTGCATCATTGGGCCTGTGCTCTACACGCTGGTGAACCGCAAGGTCGAATCGTTGTATGTGAGCGTTTGGTACATGGTTGCCGCGCTGCTATGGATTGCGCTGCTATTCATCATCGGCAAGCTGCCCGGTGTGCATACCGGCGTGCAACAAGCGACCACCAACTGGTGGTACGGCCACAACGTGCTGGGCCTGTGGTTCACGCCGGTGAGCGTGGGCGCCATCTATTACTTTTTGCCCAAGATCATCGGGCGGCCCGTACGCTCGTACAACCTGTCCATCCTCGGGTTTTGGACGCTGGCCTTCTTCTACGGTCAGGTCGGTGGCCACCACCTGATTGGCGGCCCCATTCCCGGTTGGTTGACCACGTTGTCCATCGTGCAAAGCATGATGATGATCATTCC
>JBDTAG010000301.1:0-2569 GCA_039924745.1 Rhodoferax sp. | reverse complement strand
GGTCCACGCTGGATGCCGATGGCGGCCTGTTCGCAGCATTGACGCCCTGCTTCACCACCCAGTTCGCCCGCACCACCTGGACGCTGCGCCAACGCGACGGCAGTGCCGTGGAAGTGGCGTTGGACATCGGCCACATCACGGTGAACGACAAGACCACACCCATTTGCGAGCTGGAGCTGGAACTGCTAACCGGCGAACCCGGCGCACTGTTTGCTGCCGCTGAGAAGATTGCAGCCACCATTGCCACGCTGCCGCTGGGCATCAGCAAGGCCCAGCGCGGCTATGCCCTGGCCTGCGACGCCGTGCATGCGCCCCAACAGGCTCGGCCACCTGCGCTGGCGCCCGAGCTGCCTGTGGCAGACGCGGCCCTGCGCGTGTTGCGCGAGGCCTTTTCGCACTGCACGGCGAACCTCAATAGCCTGCTGCATAGCGACGATCCCGAACTGGTCCACCAGGCCCGCATAGGCTGGCGGCGTTTCAAGACCAGTTTGAAGTTGTTCAAGAAATTTACTGGCAGCGAAGCACCTGCCGAACTGCGGGCCTTGCACCCCTTGCTCACGGCCTTGGGTGCGTTGCGTGATCTGGAAGTGGCCAGCCAACAGACCCTGCCCATGCTGGCCAATGCCTACACCGATGGAGACCGCATGCGCCAGACCCATTGGCGTGCCATGGAACACGCCCTGACCCAGGCGGGGGACCAGCATCGCGATACAGTGCACGCGGCGCTATGCGACCCCGGCGTGGGCGCAGCCTTGCTGTCCACCACCCGCTGGCTGGAAATCGACCTGGTGCAATGGGCTGCAGAAGCAGTTGCCGACCCCAAGCTTCCGCTACAAGATTGGGCACGCCAGCAAGTCAAGCAATGGCATAGCCAACTCACAAAAGCCTTGGCCCAGGCTGCGCAAAGCCCTGACAACGCGCACCGCGCCCGCATTCTGGCCAAGCGACTGCGTTACGGCATCGAAGCCCTGCACCCGCTGTTGCCCAAGCGGCGCGCCAAGCATTGGCATCTGGAAGCCAGCCGTTTGCAGGCCGACATGGGGTCAGCGCGGGATGTGTTGCAGGCACTGGCCATTGCGACCGATCTCCAGGTCGCACGCGGCCTGTTGGACTTTTTGCGCGGCTATGCCAGCGCAAGTGCCCGTGTCGCTTGAAGGCCCGCTACAAACCTACCGCTTCGCTGCGGTTTTTGTAAAAACGGACGTCAGCATCCAGCATGTCACCGATCAGTAACTGCGCCACCCGGTCGGCGTAGAAGTTGAATTGGGTCGTAACCCGGTAGTGCACGGCCACATCCAGCCGCGTGCCACTGGCCACGGGCGTCAGCGTAAAGCTGGTGTCGTGCAGGTCAAAGTAGTGACCGCCGATCAGCACGTGGTCGTCCAGCGCATGGGGCGGAAACGAGGTTGGCGTGAACCGGTAGGTCCAGCGCACGTAGCTGCCTGGCTGCCAATCGGTGATGGGTTCGTCAAACTGCACCGCCTTATCCCAGTGCGTGACGCGCACCCGACCGGTGGATGTTGATTGGGTGATGCCAGACAGCGGCATGGGCACACCGATGCGCGCTGCCCACGTAGTGCCAAATTCTTCGGGTTTGACGTCCGTCGTATGGTTCAACTGCGCCCAAACCTGCTCGGGCGCAGCGTGCACGACCGTGCTGCGTTGCACATCGCTCAGCACCGTGGGCTCGGGCAGGTAGTCGCCCAGTGCGCCAAACACCAGCGGCATCAAGGCCAAGCCATAAAGAGTTTGCTTCGGCCAGTTGGTGATGCGGCAGACCACGCCCATCAGCAAACCACCCAGCGCACCCTGCAATGCAAACAGGGGGATGATGACGATCGCGCAGATCAGACCCTCCACCATGATCAACAGCGTGCCCAGCACATAGAGGCAGTTGGCGACAAACGGTGCCCACAGGTAGTAGCCCCACGACCTGCGCTCGCGCGTTTCGGCCACATACACCGTCAGCGCGCCCACGACCATGGGTGACAGATAAATGAACGCGCCTGCCATGGCCGACCACTTGCCGCCCGCCACACCCGAGAACAAAAAGCGCAACACCATGCCGCCCGCAACCCCTGCCAACAAGGGTGCCCACCACGAGAAGGGGATGGCGGATTTTGGCAAGATCGGGATGGGAAGGTGGGACGAATCAGCCGGCGCGGACTGCACGGACTCGGTGGGTGTCGCTGCTGCCTGTACGGGATCATGCGGATCGCGTGGATCTTGGGCTGTCATGTGCGGGGTCTCCTTTCAAAGATGAGGGATCACAGTCGCTTGCTTGGATTTGCTATGGTATTTATAGCTTTCCATGCAGTCTGCACGAGGGCTAGCACCGGTTTTTGCATATAAGACCGGCCAGACTGGCACCGCCGAAGACGATGATGGGGTTCATGGTTTTTAATCCTTTATTACAGTTATTTCTGTTAAAACAGAAATCAATTGGCAAAAAAAGAGGCCCTGTCGGTACTCAGGGGCCAATGACCGAGCCCATGGCTTGCAGGTCATTTGGCGCACGATCCGCTACGGGTTTGGGCTGCGCCGCAGCAGCGTCACCGCGTATCAGTTT
>JBDTAG010000300.1:0-3802 GCA_039924745.1 Rhodoferax sp. | reverse complement strand
CGGCCATGAAATTGCGCAATTTCAAAGAAGCGCAAGCCCAGTGGGCACGCCTCACAGCTAACGTGCGCAACGACGCACCAGCGGCCCGTCTGGCCCGCTTGCTGGGTGTCGAACTGAAGCTGGCGCAAACAGACGGTGCTGGTGCCTTGCGCCTGTTGCAAAGCGGTGAGAGCGCCAACGCAAAGCCCAATCGGGCAGAAATGTTTTTGGCAGCACAAGCAGATTTACAACTCAGCACTGTCCCGCAGTCAAGCGGTGCTGCCAGCGTACCAGTAACAACCGGCAACAACTTGGTCGCTACCACCCAGGCACTGCAGACCTGGGTGGCCGATCACCCGAGGGATGCCCAAGCCTGGCAATTACTCTCCAGCACCTACGCCGCGGAGGGACGCACGCTCAGTTCCATTCGGGCACAGGCAGAAGTCAATGTCGCCCAGCTGGACTACCCCGCTGCATTGAGTCGTTTCAAAGCCGCGCAAGATTGGGTACGCAAAGGCGGCGCTGGCACCGACCATTTCGAGGCGTCCATCGTCGACACCCGCACCCGGCAGTTGGAGTCACTTGTTCGAGAACAGGCTCTGGAGCGCTGAGTCTATGACAATGCCCAGCACGGTGTAGATCAGCGACCCGATCAAGGCTGCACCAAAACCGCTGACATTGAAGCCCGCCAGCAGCCCCGCGGCAGACCAGAACATCAGTGCATTGATGACAAACAGAAACAGACCCAGCGTGAGTACGGTCACCGGCAGAGTGAGAATGACGAGGATAGGCCGGAGCACCGAATTCAAAAGACCGATGACCAGCGCTGCAATCAGGGCAGAAGAGTAGCTCTGGATTTGTACGCCGTTGTAGAGGTAGGCCACGGCCAATAGTGCAGCTGCGCTGAGCAACCATTTCGCGATGAGTTTCATATGACAAGAATAGCACTTTGCCACCCGCGCCGGGCTATGATGCGCGTCCCGGTTTTGCACCTCTCTACCGCCACTCCTTTACGCCAACGTTTTGCCCAGCATCCACATTACTGATATCGAAGCGGCTATCAATTTCTGGCGCGCGCGTGCGCCGTCGGTCGATGGATTGACTCTGGCCGCACCCACGCGCGCGCTGGCTGAGGTGTATGCCCGCATGGTGTACGACCATGCACTTGAGTGTGAGGCTGCGGCGTTGGGTGACGAGGCCTTGTCGGGCTGGATGGCGTGGTACGCCACTACGCCAGACACGCCTTGCATTGCCATCTGCTCAACCAGTCAGGGTGACGAACTGTGCAAAGGCTGTGGCCGCACATTTGAAGAGGTGCAGCACTGGCCTGGCATGGACCCCGTGGCCAAACGCGCAACTTGGCACCGCATCACGGCCGACGGCACGGCTTGGCGCTTCAATAAATATGCTGAACGGGCAGCCGAGAGACATGAAAGAATGCTATCCAATTCATAGTATCTTACGCAATACCGACGAGGGCTAGAGGCATACTTCATGCACAGACTTTGTTGAATGGCGTGCGATGCTAGTTTCAATTGCAGCTGTATGGGAGACGTAATTCATGAAGCCGTGGCAATGGGGCATCTTCCCGTCAAACGATCCTGAGCAGGTCCTGCGTTTGCGGCGATTTTTTGTCGGCTCGGCGATCTATTTGATGACCGTCGGGTTTGTCTTGCTGTGCTGGGCCATGGGTTTTCTGGATAACCGGATCACTGCCATTTACACGGCGACGATGGTGGCGAGCAACCTGATCTTTTACACCGTGCTGCGCAGTGGCCTGAACAAGCGCTTCAAAGACCCGAGCCTCACTACGATTCAAATCATGGTGTCGGCTGCTCAGGGCATGTATGCAATGTATTTTGCCGGTCCGGCCCGCAGCGCATTTCTGTTGCTTGGGGTTGCACTGTTTTCGTTTGGCATGTTTCGCCTCAACATGCGGGGCTTTCTGAAACTGGCCGTGGGGATGCTCTTGGTGTATGCGACCATGGTAGTCGCAGTGGCACATTTTCAGGCCGATCGCACGGACCTGCGTCTGGAGCTATTGCTGTGGATCGCGTTCGCCATGGCGTTAGCGCAGTTCAGCCTGCTAGCCGGCATGGTGAGCGATTTGCGGCACAAGGTCAGTGACAAGAACCGGGCCTTGGCCAAGCAAAACGCGGAGTTGGAAGTTGCCTTGCAGCGCATCAGCGACATGGCGATTCGGGACGAACTGACTGGCGTGTACAACCGCCGCTACCTGATGGAACGCATCACTGAAGAAACGGCGCGTTGCCAACGCAGTGGCGCCACGTTTTGCCTGTGCATGGTAGATATTGACTTCTTCAAGAAGATCAATGACGGCTATGGTCATCTGGGCGGTGACGAAGTGCTACGCAGCGTGGCGCGTACCGCGTCTGGCGCTTTGCGCGAAGGTGATTTTTTTGGGCGATACGGCGGCGAAGAATTCGCCATCCTGTTGACCAACACTACCCTGGAAGGCGCCATGATCACCGCTGAAAGAGTGCGTACCCAGATTCAAAACCTCAGGTTTCCTGAGGTGCATGTGGACTTGCGGGTAACTATTTCTTTGGGGGTGGCCGAGCATGTGCGCCAAGCGCTGGCCGCTGCCACCTTGCAGCGGGCTGATGAGGCCCTGTACAGCGCCAAACACCATGGGCGTAACCGAAGTGTGGCGGCGCAAGTCAGCGCATAGCGCTTACTTCCAGCGAACCGGCTCCAGGTCCACCGTTTGCTTGTCGTCCCCCATGGTGAGGACGCCTTCTTGAATGGTGGCTTGCAGTTGCATGCTGCGCTGGGCCAGCTTGGCCAGTGCCTGCGAACTTTCAGTCGGCACGCGCCAAACCTGCAAGCGATCCAAACGGGTCAGCTTGTTCACGATGCCCTTCCACCAAATTTCGGACGAATGCGCAAAGCAGTACAGCAACACCGCATCGGCTTTGTTGCAGGCCTTGCTGATGGGCTTGTCCTCGGGCTGGCCCACTTCGATCCACAGGCGCTTGTGGCCGGTGAAGTCGGTCAGCGACACGTCTGGGTCTTCCACATCAGACAAGCCTGCGCCGAAGGCCAGGACGCCGTCGCCATTGCATTCGCTTTGCAGCTTGTAAGCATTGAATGCCAGCGCGGCTAACCGGATCATCATGCGTTCGTCGGTTTCGCTGGGGTGGCGGGCCAGCGTCAGGGCATGGTCGGCGTAGTAGTTGTGGTCAATGTCGGCAATCTGCAGATTGACTTTGAAGATGGTGGATTTGAGTGCCATGTGAACCGAACTAGACCCGCTTCGCGAGTTCAGCGGCCATGCCGATATAACTACCCGGCGTCATGGCCAGCAAGCGCTCTTTTTCAGCTTCAGGGATGGCTAATCCGGCGATAAAACCCTGCATCAGTTCGCGCGTCATCGCTGCACCGCGTGTGAACTTTTTGAGTTGTTCGTAGGGCTGGGGCAGGCCAAAACGGCGCATCACGGTCTGTATGGGTTCGGCCAGCACTTCCCATGACGCGTCCAGATCCGCAGCGATGGCCGCTTCATTGATTTCCAGCTTATTCAGACCGGTCAACAGCGATTGGTAGGCCAGCACGGCATAGCCCACGGCCACGCCCATGTTGCGCAGCACGGTGGAGTCGGTCAGATCGCGTTGCCACCGGCTAATGGGCAGCTTCTCGCTCAGGTGCTTGAGCAGCGCATTAGCTAGGCCCAGGTTGCCTTCGGCATTCTCGAAGTCGATCGGGTTGACCTTGTGCGGCATGGTGCTGGAGCCAACTTCGCCATCGCGCAGCTTTTGCTTGAAGTAACCCAAAGATACATAGCCCCAGACGTCGCGTGACC
>JBDTAG010000299.1:0-5428 GCA_039924745.1 Rhodoferax sp. | reverse complement strand
AAGGTCTTCTTCCAAAAACACGGTGTCTTCGGGATCCGCAATGTATTTTCCAACCGACACCAAATCAGCGCCGACCACTTTCAATTGCGTTGACAAAATCGGTTCTTGATAGCGTCTGTTTTCACCCAACGCATTGCAGGCGGCAACTTCAGCCTGCTCAACGGCTACGGGCCAAAGTCCCAATACCTTTCCATCGACTTCCGCGACATCGCCTGCAGCAAAAATGTCGGGCACACTGGTGCGCATTTGTGAATCGACAACGATTCCCCGTTTGACATTGAGACCTGACTGGCTGGCAAGCAACGTATTGGGCGCAATACCCGCCGCGACAATAAAGATGTCTGCGCGCCGTTCATGTCCATCCTCTAGTTGTACAAACTGCGTGCCATCTTCATCCCTCCTCAATTCCTTGAGATGGCTGCTACTCAAAATCTGCAATCCAAGATTCGTTAGATAAGATTCCAGCAACAGGGCACCACGCTCGTCGAGTTGTCGATTCAGCAGCCATTTGTTGCGCTCAATAATGGTCACCTTCAAACCCAGCTTGTGCAGTGCATACGCGGCTTCTAGTCCAAGCAGTCCACCACCTGCTATTACAGCGTGCGTAGCATGGGTGCGCTGCGCATATTCTCGAACGTCCATTGCATCATTTGCAGTGCGCAGTACAAAACATCCTGCACCGCCATAGCCAGGCAACGGTGGCACAAAGCTATTGCTACCGGTTGCAAAGACCAGTCGGTCATAAGTGATGGTTTCACCGTCAGCGAGACCGACCAGGTGCTTGTCTACATCGATGCTTCGTACTGTCGTATTCAGCATTACATCAATGTTGCGATCGCTGTACCAACTCTCCGGCATTAAATACAAACCTTGCATGGCTGAGCGACCATAGACTAGACGCGTGATTGCCATCCGGTTGTAAAGATGATGGCTCTCTTCTGCGATAAGTGAAATTCGGCACGATGGGTGACGGCGGCGCACATGGTCAGCTGCTGTGACACCTGCTATTCCGTTGCCGATCACGACCACATGTGAGATGGCGGTATTAAATTTGGGTACGGTCGTGTTACTAGCGGCTGTGCGCTTATCGGGGACCAGCGCGATAGTGACTTGTCCGTGCTTGATCCGCGCCTTGCATGCCATACGGGTGTTTTGAGCATGGCCCAAGCGCGCAAGGGTATTGCATTCATCCTCGTCGGCCGGCGTAAGGTTGTCCATACCCTTATGTATTGCTATCGGATCTGCGCCGCACACTCCCATGCGACAACCCGACTCAATGCGCGCACCACATGACTCGATCAACTCTAACAATGACTGATCGGACCGCGCGGCAATCTGGCGTTGATCCGGTTCAATCGTTAACTGAGCGTTCGACTCTTTCTCAGCATTTTTTAAAGCAGCCACAGCACCCTGGCCCACAGCCGCCGTTTGTGAAGCAGTTTTTGTGACGAACTCTCGGCGAAACAGGTTCTCAGTTACAAAACCGCGCCAGATCCAGACACCCGTCACCAACCATAAGGGAATCCGAATGAAATACGGGGCTATTTCTGGGACGGCTAGTTGTTGATGGGTTAAAGCAAATGCAGCCTTCAGGCAGCCGGTTGCCGCGAACCAGTAATAGATGTTGAAAGCAGCCGCACCGTAAATGACATTGAGTCGATTGACGGGTACTTTGGCAAATGTGTCGAGTAGTTGGTAGATGGCCATACCAGCGCCCGTAAACAACAGAATGTGGCCGTAAGTTGCGACAAGATCAACGCGAACTGCGGGGCCCAACGCCGATGCTGCTCCTGAAACCGTAAAAAAACCAAGAATGAACCCCGGTAGTGCCGCCGCGAAAAGACGTCGATAGCCGACGTGATATCGGTCATCATCATATTGATCCGCCAGAAAGGCAACCTTCGGGTTAAAGTCGTAACAGTTTTTGGTGCACCCTACGCAAGGTTGGCAATGTGAGTTGCCAACTAGTTTTAGAGGTGTCTGGCCATAAATTCGTTGCACTGGCAGCAACGGGCAAATGCTGCTACACCAACCGCTTTTACCCTTGAACACAAGGCCGCCCATAAGCGCACCGATCAAGCCAAACAAAATCAGCGCCCCACTGGCAGTACCATTTTGGTCAAAAAGCCATTTGCGGCTGGACACCAGTAGAAAAAATAAGCCGATACCCACTACATAACTATATTCACGGACGCGACTGGTGTGTGCCAGACCACTGGTGAAACCGATCAGGCGGGGAGTCTGATTCATAGCAGCTAGAGGGCACAGATTGCGCCACAACCCTGGTATCACCATAAATGTCACGGGCAGGGCAGGCACGATGATCAGCCAAAATAATGGCAGTGCCCAGACTGGTCGTGTAAACAGCGCAAAAACCATTGCAAGCGCGCAAGCTACGGAGACGATGCGTAAAAAATGCCAAGCCCTTTGCGGCAGTAGTTTTGGGATTTGCAGATAGTTTGGAAAGTTTTTGATCGTCGCCATTTAAAACTTCCCCTTTATCGCTAAAGCTGTCGTTTCGCGCAAACGCAATGAGACGATACGCGCCAAGTCGAACAATAGTTTCCGCGCGAGATCGGGATAGCGTGCTGCAAGCGCATCAAAATTCTCAATGGTCATGCCGCGCACTTCGCTTGAAGTCAGTGCGCGTACCGTTGCAGATCGTGCGCGGCCATCTAGAAATGCCTGCTCACCAAAGACAGTGAGCGGTGCAATTGTCATGATCTGCTTTTCTCTACCGTTGTCGGCAATGAAGACGACCTCAAGGTCGCCACTTGCCACTAGATAGAAGATGCGAGACGCGTCGCCTTGTTTGACCACCACGTCGCCTGCAGAAAATCGGTAGCTCTGCATTTCCGACAGGATGTGGTTCCATTCTTCTTCTGGCAGATCAGCAAGAAGCACCGTTTGTTCTTGAGAGTTCTTCTTTTGATCGCCTGTGTAGTCGAAAAAATTGGAGAAATCCACAGTGAACCTCGCTGGTTATTTTTTGCGCATTCGCAGATTAACACTGTGAGGAACTTTGCGATAGACTTTTCGTCCTTTTGTGGCAATGGCACCTTGGCCTTCATCGCGTCTGGCTGCGCATGACAAGGCGGCGTAAATACCCAGGTACCTTTTCAATGATTTCCCAACGTTCCAACGGCCTTGATACGCTGCGCGCTTTGGCCATCGCGCTGGTCTACATGTACCACTACGTATTCGTCTCACACGAAAACACTTTCGGTTGGGCCGGCAGCGTGGGCTGGGTGGGGGTCGACCTCTTCTTTGTACTGAGCGGATATCTGATCGGTAACCAGCTTTTCGCTGGACTGGTCGCACAGCGTGAGGTGTCTTTGGTGCGCTTCTATGCCCGGCGCGCGCTTCGAACCTGGCCCGTATTCTGGGTGGTTCTGGCGGCGTACTTTCTATTTCCGACTGTCATGGGCGGCAAGCCACCTGCGCCACTGTGGAAGTTCTTGACCTTCACTCAGAACTACCAGTTGCAGCCTGGTACAGCCTTCTCGCATGCTTGGTCGTTGTGCCTAGAGGAGCAGTTCTATCTGGTGTTGCCGCTAGTTGTGCTGCTGGCAAGTAAGGTGGGCAGCCGCAAGATCCAAGCGTGGTCGTTACTTCTCTCACTCATGGCGCTGGGCATCGCTGCGCGTTGGGTATTGTGGACCCAATACGGGCTGGAATCGACGGGCAAAATCAATGGCTATTACCCTAATGTTTACTATGCAACGTTCGGTCGCTTTGACGAATTTTTGCCCGGCATTGCCGTCGCTCTGATAAAAAATTACCACACGCTGTTGTGGCAGCGCCTGATGCTGCGCGGCGCTGCGTTGTTTGGAATCGGCCTTGCGGCCACGTTCGCTGGTTTGTATGGGGCAATTCGCCACTACTACATCGACGATTACGGGTACCCGTTTTTTATGAGCGTCTTCGGCTACTCCTGCGTGGCAGCTGCGTTTTCTCTGCTCGTAGCCTCCGCCCTAAGCCCGCATTCCCCGTTGCATCGCGTCAAAATTCCCGGGGCTTATACGCTCGCGCTGTGGTCGTATTCGATTTACCTGACGCACAAGCCCGTGGGATTTATCGTAAAAACATACTTGGAACCTTATGCGGTGTCGCAGCCAGTGTTGGCGGTGGTGGTTGCCGTTACCAGTATTGGGGTGGGTGCTTTGCTGTACCGCTGGGTCGAATTGCCCATCATGCAACTGCGCGACCGTGATGTACCCAGCTTGTTCAGGCCAGCGCCTGCGACGGCAGGTTAGACCGGTTAAATCTTCTTTTGCTATGTTATGAATAGCTAGGTGTGCTTATTGCACGAGGGCTAGTGGCGTATTTTTCCATATACATGCTGCGGGTCCTGCGGAATCTGCGGGAGAACGTGAGGCATCACCCGCTATAATGAGAGGCTTTCCAGAAAACTGCCGTCCCAAGCGCATTTCAAGCACCTTTCCCTACCAACAATAGCCGCCAAGAATCGTTCTTGAGCTCGCTTGGGCGTACCCGTAAATTTATCGGAGAACCCAGTGCTTTTGTCTCTCAAGGGAACTACCCCACCCGCCATCTTGGCGCTCGCAGACGGCACGGTCTATATTGGCAATTCCATTGGAGCCCCAGGCTCCACAGTCGGCGAGGTCGTGTTCAACACGTCCATGACCGGCTACCAGGAGATCCTGACCGATCCCAGTTATTGCCAGCAGATCGTTACCCTAACCTATCCCCATATCGGTAACTACGGCACCAACCCCGAAGACATCGAGTCTGACCGGGTGCACGCCGCAGGCCTGATCATCCGTGATCTGCCTATGGTGGCCTCCAACTTTCGCAGTACGGCAACGCTCAGCGAGTATTTGGTGCAGGCTGGCACAGTAGCCATTGCCAACATCGATACCCGACAACTGACCCGCCAATTACGCACCCAGGGCGCGCAAAACGGCTGCATTCTGGCGCTTGAAGCGGGCGAATCTGTCACCACTGCGTTGGTCGATAAGGCAATCGCTGCTGCCAAGGCCGCGCCTTGCATGTCAGGTCTGGACTTGGCGAAGGTGGTTTCTGCCACCGAGACTACGCAATGGACCGAAGCAGAATGGGTTTTGGGTAAGGGCTATGGCCAGCAAACGAATCCGCGCTTCCACGTCGTCGCCTATGACTTCGGTGTGAAGAAGAATATTCTGCGGATGTTGGCACAGCGTGGTTGCAAGGTAACTTTGGTGCCCGCGCAAACATCTGCTGCCGAGGCGTTAAAGCACAAGCCCAATGGCATCTTTTTGAGCAACGGCCCTGGCGACCCTGAGCCCTGCGACTACGCGATTGAAGCGACCCGCACGTTAATTGATTCCGGTATTCCCGTATTCGGCATTTGCCTGGGTCATCAAATCATGGCGCTGGCCTCCGGTGCCAAGACATTCAAGATGAAGTTTGGCCACCATGGTGCCAA